>JAHEMU010000314.1 GCA_024643485.1 Cytophagales bacterium | reverse complement strand
GAACGGAATTAAAATATCACAAAGGAGAGTCTCTCTGCAAACAAGGGTCATTTATCAGTAACACCATTTTCATTAAAAAAGGCCTAGTGAAAACGTTTTTGGAAAGTGATCATCAGCAAATCATTTTATCCCTTATGCAATCGGGAAATTTTCTTGGCCTATCCTCCTTAAAAAACGAAGATATCTTTCATTATTCAGCAGAGGCGCTAACTGAGGTGGAGGTTTGCCAAGTTAACATGCAGGTGATTAGAACGCTTCTAGTTGAAAATACAGAATTCGCAGGGAGGATGCTGGAAATGTCAGGTAAAGAAACGGTATCGGCATATAATAGAATTTATTCTCTTACTCAAAAACAACTACCAGGAAGATTTTCAGAATTACTGTTAACCCTTTCCTCTAAAATTTATCTTTCAACCTCCTACGAAAATTGTTTGACTCGAAAAGATATGGCTGATCTCATTCAATCTTCTCCGGAAAGTGTTTCTCGTTTAATTAAGGATTTCAATGAAAATGGTATCACTAATATTCAAGGTCATCAAATTGAATTATTGGATATTAATAAATTAACCGAATTGAAAAATACCCTCGGTTAATTCCTATTATTAAAATTTCAATTTTGTTTTTTGCATCCATTGATGGATTATTGCTCCCAAATCATCAATTACCCATCGTTAATTGGTAATATATCACTAAATTATTCCCCGCTTAAAATATCTGATTAACTATTTTTTAGTTTTAACCCTATTTCTTTAATAATTATGTAATTATTTATCTAATCGGTTAAATTTTTACCCTATCATTTAGATATATGCTACTAATATTTAAAATTAGACTAAATATTTAGCCTATTATAAATTTTTAGCAAATAATTATGAATCAAATTTTTACTTTTATCACGGAAGCTGCCCCAGTTGCTGAGGCCGTGAGTGCAACGACCGCAGAAGCTGCATTAATAGCAGTAGAAGCCTCAAAAATAGCATCTGATGCCTATTTTACCGCAAATAATGTATGGATGATGATGGCTACTGCCCTTGTTTTTATCATGCATCTCGGATTTGCCAGCGTGGAAGCAGGGTTTACCCAAACAAAAAACACGGTAAACATCCTGTTTAAAAATACCCTAACGCCAGTTATAGGATTAATTACCTATTTCGTAGTAGGGTTCAGTTTAATGTACCCCGATGCCACCCCTGGATTTTGGTTTGGCTTTGACGGGTTTGGTATCGCCTCCCGAGCCAATTCTGAAGCATTTGAATATACCGCTGGCGCTTACACTCGCTGGACTGATTTCTTGTTTCAGGCCATGTTTGCCGCTACGGCCGCAACCATCGTCTCGGGCGCGGTAGCTGAGCGCATAAAAATTTCTGCCTATATGATTTTCACAGTCATATTTGTGGGTTTGGTTTACCCTATCATAGGTAGCTGGAAATGGGGACTTGGTGCTCTTAATGAAATGGGTTTTATGGACTTTGCGGGCTCAACGCTAGTACACTCGGTAGGTGGCTGGGGTGCTTTGGCCGGCATTATAGTGATTGGACCTCGTTTAGGAAAATATGTTGACGGAAAAGTAATTGACAAACCAGGATCCAGCGTTCCCTTAGCCGTTATCGGGGTTTTTCTTCTTTGGTTGGGATGGTTCGGATTTAACGGAGGATCGGTCTTATCTGGTGATCCAGCATTAACTTCACTGGTTTTGGTAAATACTACCTTGGCGGCTTGTGGTGGTGCCTTAGGTGGTTTCTTTACCGGGTATTGGATGTTCAAACGACTAGACTTTGGTATGGTGCTCAATGGTATTTTAGCAGGGCTTGTTGGGGTCACCGCAGGCGCGGATGTATTCACTCCCGTTGAATCGATATTTATAGGTTCAATCGCTGGAGTCTTGGTGGTGTTTTCAGCAGTTACTTTGGATAAATTTAAACTAGATGACGCCGTTGGCGCTGTTTCCGTCCACCTCACTTGTGGGATTTGGGGAACTTTAGCTGTTGGTATCTTTGGAAATGCGTCTGATGGAAGTGCCGTTCCATTTCTACCTCAGTTATACGGTGTTTTGATTTGTGGTGCAGCTGCTTTCAGTTCTGCATTTATCATTTTCATTATTTTGAAAAAGACCATTGGGGTACGTGTTTCTGAACAACATGAAGTAGAAGGACTCGACTCACATGAACACGGAATACGTGGTTATACCATCGTATACGATAAATAAAACAATAAAAATGGCCCTCCCCTTCACGCCAGATCCAAGGAAGGCCGCATCAATGTTAAACTGATAATCAAAATTAAAATGAAAAAGCTACTATTACAATGCCTACTATGTATTTACTTTATTAATCCAATTTTTGCTCAAGAATCAACTTCAGAAGAGCCAGAACGAGGGATTAACCTATCCGGGTCTATAGACCTTTATTACAAATACGATTTTTCTGGACACCCCAATATCGGAACTAGTTTTGCCTCCGATCACAATTCCTTTTCAATAGGGATGTTTAATATTATGGCAGAGAAATCAGTCGGTAAAGCGAGCTTTGTAGCGGATATTGCCATGGGCCCCCGAAACGCCGCATCTGCAGGTCCAAGCCTTGATGAATTACAACCCGGAATTCAAAATTTATACGTTTCCTATGCACTCACCGATAAGCTACAGTTAACAGCAGGGTATATGGGAACCTATGTGGGGTATGAAGTTATCAGCCCGACTGGCAATTTCAATTACAGCACCTCCTATCTATTCACGAACGGTCCCTTTCAGAACGCCGGAGTAAAGTTGCAATACCAAATCAGTGAAAAAATAGCAATAATGGCAGGGATATTTAACGATTGGAATGTGTATCAGCAGGCAGAAGGAGAAAATGTTAGTTCCTTTGGAGGGCAGTTATCGATCGCGCCCAACGAAGATTTCAGCATATTCCTCAATGTAATTGAAGGAAAAAATAACGGCGGTGAACTCGACCTCACCACCGGTTATCAGGTAACTGAAAAGCTGTATTTCGGGCTTAATGCTGCTTATTGGTCATACGACATACCGGCAACAACAGATGTCGCCAAATTTAGCGGGATAGCCTTATATTCCAATTATGGAATAAGTGAAACCGTTTCCATTGGATTGCGTGCAGAATCATTTTCAACTGAAAATACAGCATATATTGGGCTTGATCTCAATTCAGCTATAGAAGCCAAAAAGGTTAATGCCTTTACCTTATCAGCCAATATTGGTGCTGGAGCGTTAAAGTTTATTCCTGAAATAAGAGCAGATATTGCATCTGAGGAGGTGTTCCTAGATGCATCATCAAACCCAAGCGCCATTGCTTTTCAAGCTTTAGGTGCCTTGGTATTTTCTTTTTAATAATTAATGGTGGAAATGGGTGAGGGATTTGCGTTAGGTTTGGTAAGTTAGCAAATCCCTTTTACCCTTCTTCAATTTTCCATTGCAGCCCTCCTACTCTTTCCATATATTAAGGCTTGAAACATAAATTTTTATTATGAAGCCAAAATTATCCCTCCTCGTTTTATTGTTCAGTATAGTTTCAATCTTCTCATTTGGACAAAAACGCGCCATCGAGCACCGTGATTTCGATACCTGGAAACGCATCAACGGAACTTCAATTTCAGATGATGGCAATTATGTTCTGCATCAACTTACCCCCGGAAAAGGCGATGCAACTCTTGTGATTACAAATCAAAAAGGAAGTGCCATTCTCAAGTATCCACGAGGCGAAAATGGAACT
>JAHEMU010000028.1 GCA_024643485.1 Cytophagales bacterium | reverse complement strand
AAAAGAGGGAATAAATTCAACTGATTTAATAGACGATGAAATTGAATCATAAAACTCAGAACTTCTTTCAACTTGATAAATTTCTGGTTGTTGTCCTGTCAAATGTAAGTAGGGCATTGTAAAATTTTTCATTGAAAACGTCTGATAATTTAATAACATTTCCACTCCATAAGCCCTCCCGACTCCAGAATCTAAACTAATAAAATATCCAGAATTTTTAAACTTATCAGCATATAACACCTGAGAAACGCCTCCTACACTCCAAGCAATAAGCCCTGTTGGATTAGAATCTAGTTTAAATTTCTTTTGGCTTCTGAAATAATCGACCACGGCTTTTGTGTCAGCTATTTGGATCTCTAATCCATTTGTATCAAACGGCCAAGGTTCTCCTGAGTTTAGGCCAGTTGAATTTAAAGCTACTACTATATATCCATTACTCGCTAGAAATTCTGCGAGTAAAACATGCAATAACGGCGTCGAATTACCTCCTGGTCCTAAAATAATTAGTGGAAATTTTTCACTGCTAGGCTTAGACCTCAAAATGCTATTTGAGATTAATTCTCTATATTTTTCTTTAAATATTTGGCCTTTATAAGACTCTGATAGTTTTCCAACTTCCCTAGCTATCAACGAATCTAACATTTGATTTTTTTGCTCTTCAGTGAAATTTGATTGGTCGATTTGGCTATTCCCATATATAAGAAAATCTCTATACGGAATCATTTTACTGTTATTTGGCGCCTTTGTTGGAAACCAAACAAAAACATTAATTTGTCGTTTACCCGGACTTATTTGTTTTTCTTCCCTTAAAACATTGAAATAATCGAATCCAACTTCAAACCTTTTCTTAGTTTCATTTGATTGAATACCACTTTGGGAATAAGAGTATTGAATCAAAATAAAATTAAATATTAATATAATAAAACATCTCATTTTAAATTATTTATCTAAATAATTATATTATATGTTAAGGTATAAAATTTAAATCACTCCATTTTTTCAGCCTTATATTTCCCTTTACTTTTACGAATTCTTACGGCTACTACTTTATATTCTGGGCACATGGCATCACGGTCGTGAACATCTGAAGTGATAATATTTACCATGATTTCTGGGAAGTGAAAAGTAGTACTTAATATTCCCTGTTTCACTTCGTCAGTTATTCTGGCCTTAACATCTACTTTCCCACGAGCCGATTCCACGCAAACCATATCGCCATTTTGAATACTATGATTTTCTGCATCCAAAGGGTGAATCATCAAATAATCGTCGCTCAGTATCTCCTTGTTACCGGTTCTGCGGGTCATAGCGCCACAGTTATAATGTTCTAATTCGCGGTTTGTTGTTAAGATGTACGGATAATCTTTTCCATTTGAATCAATTTCTGCAGACTCAACAAAATTATTAAATTCAAAAAAGCCTTTTCCTCTTTTAAATTCCGATAAATGAAGAATCGGTGTACCTACCCCATCTTTATTAACTGGCCACTGTTTTCCATTTTTACCGAGGTTTTCCCATGTAATACCTGCGAAAAAAGGAACAATTTGTGAAATCTCCTTCAACATTCCATCTGGCGTATATGCAGGTTGTGGATAACCCATCAAATTCATGATATCAATAATGATTTGACCATCCCCTTTCGCCCCGTCAATTGGAGGAACTACTTGTCTAACGGCTTGTACTCTTCGCTCACCATTGGTAAATGTGCCATTTTTCTCTAAAAATGAAGCTCCAGGAAGCACAATATCGGCATGTTTGGCTGTTTCAGTCATAAATAACTCCTGAACTATAACCAAATCTACTGCGTCTAAAGCGCGAATCACTTTTTGTGTATTGGGATCAGTTTGCACCACATCTTCTCCTATTATCCAAAGTGCTTTAAGTTTTCCTTCCATGGCTTTATCGAACATTTGGGGTATTTTATATCCCGCATGGTGAGGAAGTTCTACTCCATAAAAGTCCTCATACTTCTTTATTACCTCAGGTTTAGTGACATCAAAATATCCCGCGCCTTGATGAGGTTGAACCCCCATATCAGCAGCACCTTGCACATTATTCTGCCCCCTAAGAGGGTTTACGCCAACTCCTTTTCTACCAATATTCCCTGTTAGCATTGCCAAATCAGCAATTTGCATTACAGCAAGGGTACCTTGGTAATGTTCAGTTACTCCAAGACCATGAAACGACATGGCATTAGGTACAGTTGCATAGGCAATGGCAGCTTCTTTCGCTAAATTTCTATCTACCCCTGAAATTGCTTCTAATTCATCTATATTAATATTAAGCAAATGGTTAACGAAATCATCGTACCCCTCGGTCCTATTCTCGACAAATTGCTTATCGATAAGTCCTTCAGAAACGATATAATACATCATCATGTTAAGCACAGCAACATTTGTTCCTGGTCTTAAGGCCAAGTGATAAGTGGCATAAGAGGCTAATTCCGTTCGTCGAGGATCTATTACAATGGAAACATTGCCTGTTTTCATCGCAAATTGTTTCAATTTCGCCCCAGTAACGGGATGAGCGGCAGTTGGGTTTGCTCCTATCACTAATATCCCATTCGTAAAATTTAAGTCGTCAATTGAATTAGTAGCCGCTCCTGTTCCAAAAGTTCGCTGCATTCCCAAAGCAGTTGGCGCATGACAAACACGTGCACAGCCATCAATATTGTTAGTTCCAATAACGGCACGTATGAATTTTTGCATCAAATAATTTTCCTCGTTGGTACAACGGGAAGACGATATTCCTGCTATGGAATCTGGTCCAAATTCGGTTTTATACGATGTTAGCTTTTCAACAATATATGCATTCACCTCTTCCCAAGATACTTTTTCAAATACCCCATTTCTCTTAATAAGTGGTGAATTCAATCTTTCTGGATGGTTATAGAATTTGAATGCATAACGTCCTTTCAAACAGGTATGCCCTTGATTTACTTCTGCATCATAAGGCGCACGAATGCTTAGTACCTCTCCATTGTTCGATGAAACTTCTAAATTACATCCCACTCCACAATACGTACAAATCGTCCTGGTTTTTTCAGTAGCCTTAATAGATTTAGACTGAAAAACATCTGATATCGCCGACGTTGGACAAGCTTGAGCGCAAGCACCACAGCTAACGCAATCCGACTCCATAAACGTCTGATCCGTTCCTTTAATAATGTGAGAGTCGAAACCTCTGCCTGCCATGCTTAACACAAATTGCCCTTGAACCTCATCACATGCCCTTACGCATCTAAAACAATTGATACATTTCGATAAATCGGAACGCATATACGGATGACTCTGGTCCTTATCTCTATTTAAATGATTTTCACCTGCAGGATACCTCACTTCTCTAATTCCTACTTCTGCCGCAACGGTCTGTAATTCACAATTTCCATTCACTTCACACGTAAGACAATCCAACGGATGATCGGTCAAAACCAGCTCTATGATGTTTTTACGAAGCTTTTTCAGCTCCTCGGTACTAGTATAAATATATTGATTGGCGGTAACGGGGGTGTGGCAAGAAGCCATCGTTTTGGTCTTTCCATTCATTTCCAAAGCGACTTCAACGCTACAAACTCTACACGATCCAAATGCTTCCAAATTAGGAGCATCACAAAGTGTCGGTATTAATTTTTTATCCTTGTACCTTCGTACAAACGCCAACATCATCTCTCCTTCTTGGAATTCAAATGGTTGATTATTTATATATGCAACACTCATAATTATTCAGTTATAAAATAAGGAGATAATTCCGCTTTAAAATACTTTAGGGCATTTCGAACTGGCAATGGGATTCCACCACCGTGAGCACAAAGGGATCCTTTTTCTAAGGTTGTTAATAGGTCAGTAAACAATTCCATTTCAATTTTCGCTTCCTCCTTAATGGCCTTTGTCATTAATTCTTGCCCTCTTTTGGTTCCAAGTCTACATGGAAAACATTTACCACAACTTTCATACGATGCAAAATCAAATAAATGCTCCAAATACTTGATCATTGGAAAAGACTCAGGGATACAAACTACCGAGGCATGACCTAATAAAAACCCTTGAGTTGCAAAAGATTCAAAATCAATAGAAAGCTCTGAAATTTTACTCACGGGGACTATTCCTCCGAGGGGTCCTCCTATTTGCATGGCTTTTACAGGAGACTTAAACCCTTGTCCAAGTTCATTGAAAACTACAGATAAAGGTGTTCCCATTTCCACCTCATAAATTCCGGGACGATTAAAAAACCCATCTAAACTCACCAATTTTGTTCCACTTGATTTCTCTGTTCCGATAGAAGCCCATGCTTTGCCACCTTTTTCCATAATAAAATGTAAAGCGGCAAGTGTTTCTACATTATTAACAACGGTGGGCTGGTTAAATAACCCTTTTTGCGCAGGGTACGGTGGCCGAACACGCACCTCTGGTCGTTGTCCCTCAATTGAGTTGATTAAAGCCGTCTCTTCACCACAGATATAGGAGCCTTGGGCCTGAATGATTTTAAAATCAAAATTGAATTCACTTCCTTCAATGTTTTTTCCAATCAGACCCGCATTTCTAATTTCATCGATTGCCTCTTTTACAGAGGATACCGCCTCCGGATATTCGGCCCGAATGTAAAGTATCCCTAAACTCGCATGAGTCACATAACCGGCAATCAACATCCCGAATAACACAGAATGAGGTTGCTGTTCTAAAAGATACCGATCCGAATAAGCTCCGGGATCCCCTTCGTCTGCATTACAAATAATGAACTTTATATCCCCTTTTGATTTTCTACAGAATTCTAATTTCAGTCCCATCGGAAAACCAGCTCCGCCTCTTCCCCGAAGATTCGCAGACTTAATTTCTTCCAATACTAATTCAGAATCATTTTTTAAGGCAGACCTAAATGGGGTGTAATAATTATTAACCGAGGTAAAGATATCCGTTAAAATACTGCTCCCATGTGACTCTACGTGATATTTTTCAGATGATGTATTTTTTACTTTGATAATTTCATCCAGACTATGTATGTCCTTTCCGGAATAATTTTTACCCTTTATATGGAACGCATTATTCTCATGACACCGGCCAAGGCACGTCATATGTCCGATCTTCTCTTCAGGAAAATGAGCTAATAAATTTTTCTTAACTGATGGCTGGGTTCCAGCACATTCACAGGCACTGCCATTACAAATGTAAACTTCCTTTCCTTTATTTTCGGGTTTCAAAAAATCGTAAAAAGTAGCGGTTCCATATGTATTGGCACTTCCAATTAAAAACTCCTCGGCTAGTTCCGCTAGTTTTTCCTTATCGGGAGTTCCTGTTTCCTTTGCTAAATCACCAATCCTAGAAAATAAATTATTTTCCAGCGCTTGCCTTCCCGATAACTCACTTAAATTTTTTGACATATTCTAACCTGCTTTTTTATTTAATTTTTTAAAGGTTATCCGATGAGGAAACGAGTAACAAGTTGCTCTTTCGTCTCTACAAAAACCCAATAATGTAATCCCCAACTCTTTGGAATAATCAACAGCCAAGGTAGATGGCGCTGAAACCGCAGCGAGAATAGGAATACCCGCCCTAAAACATTTTATTACAATTTCGTACGAAACTCTGCCACTCACGGTCAGCATATAAGGCGCTGAAGAAGCCTGGTTTAATAACAAATGACCAATTACTTTATCAACTGCATTATGCCGACCAATATCCTCCATGCTCGCAATCAAATGACCCTCAAAATCAAAAGCCGCCGCCGCATGGGTCCCCCCCGATTTTAGAAAATCATGTTGTTGAGCACTCATTTTAATAAATGAGGAACTTATACGCTCAATTGGGATCTGTTCTGTGGTTTCAATTGATTTCCCCATGATAGACAGTTCACCAATTTCAGTTTTACCACATATTCCACATGAGGAAACCGAAAGTAAACTTCTGCTATTGGAATAGCCTTTACCTAATTTTTCAATTGGAATATTAACGTTTACGATGGTAACAATACCGTCTTGATTTTCCTTATTTAAAATGATATCCGGATTGAATGATTTATCAGCAATGACATCTTCCGAATGGAGTAATCCACGAACCAAGGCTAAATCATCCCCAGGTGTTCGCATGGTCATTGTAAATGGCTGATTGTTCACATTGATTTGCAACGCCTCTTCAACCGTTAATGAGTCTACTGTCTTCTCAAAATCCGTTTGATTAAATTTAGCTGCTTGGTAATCCTTCGTTGCCATCAATCATCCTATTTATTCACTACTTTTTTAAATATTGCTAAATAAAGCATCTATTGATTAAATCAATCTTAAAGTTACAAAAAAAATAGAGCACATTTTGAAAATTCTATAATGATCTTAGAGAATAACCGATTAATTATTCTTGATTTTTAAAATTTTCTGAATGGTCAATTTTTCATTTTCGATTAATTGCACTACGAATATACCTTCCGACCAATTAGATGTATTAATTATGATGTGATCAGAAGTTATCGAATTCAACTTGAACACGACCTTACCTTGCAAATCGGTAATGATAAGTTGGGATGCTTTTGAATCATCATTCATTCCCTTTATGGATAACTGATTACTAAAAGGATTTGGATATATGACTATATTTTCCAGCCACTTATTTTCTATTCCAAGCGGTGCGATAGAAAAACCATTCATGGTCAAATTTACAAGAGGTTGATCAGGGTCATTGGTATTAAATTTGATATTTCCAGTCTTTTGCCCCACCCCAAAAGGATCAAAAATCACCTGAAATACTGCAGTATCCGCATAATTAATTGAAGTATTACTTAAAGTTGGTATAAATGAACCAGAATAACTTGTGAGGTTTGAAATGACCAACATATCGGTGCCTGTATTCGAAATTTTTATAATTTTTTCAGTGGTAGATCCTGTTTCCGTTACCGGGAAATTCAGTTCTGTGGTACTTAACCATACCCGCGGCAAATCCAAACCAGACCCAACTAATTTAATATTAAGGGGATTAATTTCAGAGTGGGAAGAATACACACTTACCGAATCTATCATCGTTCCTACTTCATTTGGACTGAAGCTAAAATAAACCTTTGATTCATCATAAGGAGGTAAGCTGTCCGAAAAGGATAACAATTGAAAATCAACTCCATTTTTCAATCGAATGGAATCAATTTTCAAACCACTGCCGCCGGCATTTTGTAGCAAAAGCGATAAGGTTTTTTGATTTCCAATATACGTTGGTGCAAATTCCAATACGGGCTTATTCGTTACCATTTTTGCATTTCCTCCAAGCACAGACAAATAAAAAGGGACAGAAAACAATTGATTTTCCGGATCATCTGTCCAAAATGAAATGTATCCTGTGTGGGTGGTGGGAGACAAATTACTTACAAAAATCCCTTGATTTAATATTTCAGTACCAAGCGGGATTACACTAACTGAATCAGCTTGTTGATATCCATAAAATGATGGCTGCGGCGAAATGATTAAATGGGTCTTTTGCGCGATCCACCCAGACCAATTCATTCCATACTCAGCCGTAATATTTTGCATCCCTCCTATGGCGTTTGCACTTTCATTCAAATAAAACATCTCAATAATTCCATTTGAATATAAAACCACTTGTGCGGAAACCTTTTCAGGGTAACCTACAACCCCCATTTTGTCGTACTGAATCAAAATACGATCTGTTAATTTCTTGAAATGAATTTGACTTTCCGCCATTTGCTGTAAATCCGACATCAACACTGCTATAAAGGGATGAAGCGGACCTGTGTTTTTATCAGGTTCCATCAAGAAGAATTCTTCACTCACATTTTCAAATCCTATAATCCCATTTTCATAAATCCAGATTTTAGTAAAAATTTGATCAAAAAATGAAAAATTAAAATCTAGATTAACACCGTATCTGCTATTCGAACCCATCAACACTTTCACACCTGATGTGGAAATGTCATTCCAAGAAAAATTAGATGATTCCGTTAAATAGTAAGGATAATCGGGATTCTGATTAGAAAAACTCACACTGCGTTCTTCTGGACCAATTCCGGAGTTAAAAATTAGGTCTGCATCCCCTGAATTTTCTACTTGCATTTGAAAAACAATCGAATCATGTGGTGAAGCTACTAGTCTTAGCGTGTCTGGGATAATTTTGAATCGTGACCTAGGAAGTACCTGGGTGTATAACCGCATCACGGTACTCCCTCTGGGGTCATTAGAAAATACTTCAATATTCTCTACGACAAGTCCAGATTCATTTGGAGTAAAAGTCACATAAATACTATCGCTATGGCTTGTGGCAAGTCCCTTTTCTGCAAATTCGAATTGAAAGGAGTTGTTATCAGATCCTATACTCGTTACAATTAATGAATCGTTCCCAGTATTTGAAAATACAAGATAATTTGAAATAGGAATTCCATTATATGTATTACCTAAATAAACGGAATCAGATGCAACACTAAAATAAGGGGAAGGTTTTACGGTTAATTCAAGAACTTTTGTATTGAATCCTGTTATTGCGGATGATTCCAACAGTAATTTATTATAGTACACTCCAGATGACAACCCATCGGCAGCTAGCAGAAATCCTAATTTTTCCGATTTATTACCACTTATTTTAACCGAATCTGTAGGTAGGTTCCGTGTGAAAATATGAGGTCCTTCCATATAGATTGAGTGTTCTTTAACCGCTGAAAGTGGGGTCGTTTTGATAAAGTTTAATCCTAATCCATCTTCTAATTGAAGTAAATTAAGTTGGCTTCCGGGAGCATTTTTATAATTCACTCGAATGTCTCCATTCCTGAATAATATCAATTGGAAGGAATAATATCCGGATCCGTCTAATGCATACAAACTATCATATTCTATCATCCATTGGTTTTCATCCCAGGATGAGCTAATGGACCCATTAATTTCCGGATTAAAATCCTTGTATAAAGGAGCAATTATGGCATTAGGAGCCTCCAAAGAAGGAATCGAAGCAGGCGTAAATACAGCTGGCATATCATCACTAAATGAAACAAAGCCATTAGAACTTATAAATACCCGATTGTACCACTGTTCATAAAACCAAAACTGAAATGGCAAAGAAACCTCAACAAACGAATCGTCTTCTAGTTGATATTGATTTTTGTTTGAATGATGCTCTTGCCAATAATATTCGGTAATATCGGTTCTTATTGAATACTCTCCTCCCCTTGCTTTACGTTCACTCTTTAATAGTGTTTTGCCTGAAATTGGATATGGCAATAATTGCTTTAATTTCACATATCCTGCAAGATCGCCTATATTGTTTACTTCAATTTCTGTTTCAAACTGCTGATTCGCATTCAATTGAATTCTCAAAGTGTCGGAGATAAATGAAAGAGCAGCAGGCGAAAGCGTTTTGATTTTTATCACTTCCGTCAGCTGGGATTGATTGTACATCACATCATTAGCAAGCACAGCCAAATAATACCACTGATTTGATTGAAGGGCCGTAATCGTATCCAACATTTGAGTGGAATGAAGCGTCGCAATGGTATCCACTCGTTCGGCTAAATGCCAATTTTCTTCCGTAATGGTATCCTTACTAATTACTACAAGATAATTGGGCACACCCCAGTTATCCGTTGACTCATTCCAACTTAAATAAGCAAAGTTTAGACCCACTGAATCCGCTTGCAATGAATTAACTGTTGAAGGAGGGGTTACATCATTACCAATTTGTAAAGCGCGCTGTAAATTAATCCTTCCATGTCCCATTTTACCTTCAAAACCTGGACTTAGTTCATCAATTTTGTCAGTAGAATAATATAAAAGCTGTTCCATCTGCTTCGAAAGAAGCGAATCATCCGCATACTGACTGATCATTTTAGCTAAAGTAGCCGAAACTAGCGGTGCTGACATCGACGTACCCTGATCATAACCGTAGGAATTATTTATAAAAGTACTCAAAATTCCTTTTGCTGAACCCGATGATTTATCACCTCCGGGAGCCATTACGTCAATATAATCGCCATAATTAGAATAATAGGCTCTTTTATCAAACATATCCGTAGCGCCTACTGCAATTACTGATTCATAAGCCGCAGGAAAATATTGTTGAGAAGAATTACTATTACCGGCGGCAAAAACCACTAAACCTCCTTTAATGGGGCCTTTTTGAAGTCCATTTTCATCACTGCCCGCATTTGCAATAAAATAGTCAATTGCATCCAAAACTGATGGGTCATACACATTTGGACTTAAATATCCCCAACTATTTTGTGCAATCGAAGCCCCATTATCTGCCGCGTACACTAATGCCTCTGCATATCCACCTCCATTCTGAGCATCAAACACTTGAAGTGTCATTATCTTTACTTGATCCCCACCTCCAATACTACTAATCCCTAACCCATTATTATTTAACGCATTGACGGTACCAGCTACATGGGTTCCATGATTTAATGGAGTAATTACAGCGGAATTATTCAAAAAATTATAGCCATGAATATCATCAATATAGCCGTTGTTATCATCGTCAACCCCAACAATTCCATTTAATTCACTTGAGTTTGTCCACATGCCTAACGACAAATCCTGATGGTTAAAATCAATCCCCTGATCAATTACTGCAACCACGACCTCTTTTGTCCCCTCGAATATATCCAAGCCATCGGAAAAACTAACATCTGCCGAGGGTGTCCCTCCTGTTTGTCCTGTATTATTTAAATACCACAAATCATTATATCTTGGATCATTCAAAACGACTGGTGATTCAGAATCGGCAAAACCTGTCTTTAGTACGGGAAGAAATTCTTCTGTCAGATCCAATGATTTATACGACTGGATGATTTGATCGTCTGATTCATCGCTCGATATCGCCAAATAGAACCATTGATCTAACCCGTATTGGATATGTTGCTCCTCAAATTTTCCAGCAAAAGGAAAAACTCTTTTTAAAGTCGATGCTTGGTATTTCTTATTTGTGGAGTTTAAGGCAGGGTGATGCGTTTGAATTGCATCCATCGCTTTATTTGGCAGTTGTTTTGAAAGAATCTTTCTCGCTGCTGATTTTTCAATTTTTATTTGAAAAATACGGGAATTTTCAGATTGTCCGTACGACAACCCACTTAAAAATACTCCCAATGCAAACCACCAAACCTTCATATAACTACTCATGAACTAAACTAAAGGTAATAAATAGTTATGAAATAGGAGTTCTAACATTTTTCATTTTTAATTTATTGAAAAAATAACAAGAGAAAACTGTTAATTTTCAACTCCATTTTATGGGGACAATAACTTCTGAATTTATCTATATTTAAGTATTCAATTTTATAGATTGCTTTAAAAATACACCCTATGAACTCCGCTAATACTTTAAAAAGTCTAACCGATGTTGTCAGAAATATAAAACGTACAAACAAAACCACGTTTGAAGTAATTGTCATTGGTTTAGGATCTATGGGTAGCGCAACTACTTACGAATTAGCCAAAAAAGGAGTGGATGTATTAGGGCTCGATCAATTTGAACCACCCCATACCAATGGTTCGCATTCAGGGCAATCTAGAATTGTTAGAAAAGCGTATTTTGAGCACCCCGATTATGTTCCTTTATTATTGCGATCTTTTGAAAAATGGAATGAAATGGAACAAATTTCCGGAAATCAACTTCTTCATCAAAATGGCTTTTTGTACATGGGAAAACCCAATCATGAAGTAATGACAGGGTTGAAAAATTCTGCAGCGCTACATCATTTACCATTACAATCCTTCACTACGGAAACCTGTAAAAGTGCATATCCGATGTTCAATGTTCCTAGCGATTATGAAATATTGATGGAGAAGGAAGCTGGTTTTGTAAGTCCGGAATATAGCATCTTAACGTTTTTACATCAAGCAATTCAGCATGGTGCACAATTAAATTTTAATGAAAAAGTCGAAGAATTTAAATCAACAAAAGAACATATAACTGTTAAAACTAATAAACAAATATATCAATGTAAGAAATTGGTTATTTCAGTTGGTGGGTATGTTCAGCAATTACTTCCCTCCTTTCAAGCACCACAAAAAATAACACGGCAACTTATCAGTTGGTGGAATGTGGATATTCCAAATAAATTCAATGAGCATAACTTACCATGTTGGACGCTCATGCATGAAGATCATCCAGGAATATATTATGGATTCCCTATGGTAAATTCAGCTGAATTCACTTCTCCTTTCGCTTTAAAAATTGCTCATCATACTCCTGGGGATGAAATCTCCCCTGAAAAACTGAATGATTTTAATCCTCAAAATGAATTAAAAAAATTGACCGCAATCATTGATCAATACCTACCTAATACGGTACAAACTTTACACAGTTTTAGTGCCTGTATGTATACCAATTCAAGTGATGAAAATTTTATCATTGATTTTTTACCAGACACTGATCAACGAGTAGTGATCGCCACCGGTTTCAGTGGACACGGTTTCAAGTTTGTACCAGTTATGGGAGAAATCCTTTCAGATCTCGCCCTCACTGAAACAACCTCTTTGCCGATTGAATTTTTACGACTCAAACGTTTCCAATAGACATTCACTCCACCTTAAAAATACCTTGCATACTCACATAATGTCCTGGATAGGTACACACAAAAGTATAATTACCAGGAGTATCTGGAGCTTTTACATAAATTGTTTGTGTGATCCCCGGCTGTAATAACTTGGTATGGAATAGAATGTCAGTAGATTCAGGTATATAATTCATAGCCAATCCATTAATTCCTAATTTGATTGCTGCTATACCCACTTCATTTGCTTTACCCGGGTTAACTATTAGGAAATTATGTGGCATATCATCCTTATTTGTGAAGGTTATTTTAATTTTCTCCCCTGCCTTTACGGTGATTGATTCCAAATCGAATTTCAATCCAGGCTTTGTACCAATCGAAATTTCCCTATCCACTTTTTTCCATCCTGAAGGCAATTCCGTTTGGTTTTTCGCCACTAAAGCGGTATCACTACTTTTCTTAACAGGCGGCTTTGGTTTATTGTCGTCTGCACCTTTTACGGGTACATTCATTTCCATTGAGTGATTCATCAAGGCACTACCAGTAGGGATTTCATTTAGTGTATAATAAGCAGTAGGGTGTAACAATTGCAATCCATTTTGAGCGGTCAAATTCAAGTTTATCTCGTGAATATAATGTTGTTTTAAGCCATCTAACTTTATCCTTACCGATAACCCATCTTTCGAAATTTCCATACCTTTAACGGTGCATTTCTCGATATTTACTGCCGGACTTCCATATACTGGATGGTATTTATAGATAAAGCTAGAAACTGAATAATTTTTGGCATCTGATGCCATTTTTCTATCAACTTCACGAGTAAAAAAAATGGTAAAACCATCAGACTCTGCTTTTACTTTTTGAATTTCAAATGGTGTTTTACCTGTCCAAATCACACGTTCTAAGCCATACGGAGATAATCCAGTACTACCCCAACCTCTATTGGTTTGTCCAACAAACAATTGGTTTCCCACCCATGTCATTCGCAAAACTCCCGACATAAATCCTTCCCTAAACAATATCGCACCCCCCTGATATACACCATTTACTTTTTCTAAAAAAACTCTGGATATCTTACTCTGTCCTTGATCACCAACTAATAATTGACCTCCATAAGGACCAAATTCATTATTATCTGGTATTACAGAAATTTCAGAAGTTGAAGTTCCCAATACACCATGAGGTAACCAAACAGCCGGTGATTTAACGTCCGGAAATTGCTCCTTTAATTGATAAAAGGCGACTACCTCTTCATCGTCAATATTTTCCGGTTTAAATGGATTTCCATCTTCGTCGAGCAATCTCGGATTGATGGTATTAAAGATATCAGATTGCTTCACTTTAACTGGAGAATTAGGTTCTTCCGACCACTTTAAACCAGCAGGGTGGCCCGCGAAATTCCCCTTCTCTAAATGAACAATCCCGCCACTTCCCATCCAGTCGCCTTGGTTATCACCATAAAAAAATTCACCGTCCACTATACCAAATCCACAAGGAGATCGCATTCCCGCGGCAAACGGCTCAATTTCACCTGTTTTAGGATCTATTTTAAGTGTCCAGCCCCTCCATTTCGCTTTACTTTGACCTCTCCACCAATCAGGATCGAAAAACCCAACGTTGAAAGTCACAAACATATGTCCGTGTTCATCAATTACGGGACCATAGGAATATTCATGATAA
>JAHEMU010000027.1 GCA_024643485.1 Cytophagales bacterium | reverse complement strand
TACTGCATCTACTAATTGTTCTTTACTATTCCCCATCTTACCTAGAGTCAATAGAATCCCATTAAAATCAGTGGAAATCATCACTTCATCATTCTCTGTATTGACAAAATCCATCGGCACTGGATCACCCCAAACACCGTTTGCCGACTTTCTTGACATATATAGATCATATCCCCCTTTATTCCCAGGCTTGATTGCAGCAAAAATCAAAGTGACTTTATCTGCTAGAATTCGTGGGGCAGTAACATTTCCGGTATTGATATTTGCAGGTAGTGCGATTGGTTCTTCCCACGCAGTTCCGTTATAAGAAGAATAATAGATTTTGCAGCCAGAAGATTCATAGGCATCCATTTTATCACAACGAATAAAATACATTTCTAAATTATCGGGAGTCAAAGAAGGAGAAGCATCATTACCGGTAGTATTTATAGGTGCTCTTAAAGGCTCAGGCCTTCCCCATCCAGTTTCGGTCCTTTCCATAGACCAAATATCATAACCATTCCCTCCACCTCTTTTGGTGGTGTAATAAACAGTCTTTCCAGTGAAGTCTAAAAAGTGACCATATTTATAATTAAAACGCGAAATGGTAGCATCTTTTGGCAAACGCACACCTTCAGTCCATCTTCCATCTAACGTACTTATAAAAAGAGTTGGCTCGTAACTATCAACATAATCCGACAAATAGAGTAACACTTTTTTATCACCTGAAAGAGATGGTGCTGTAATATTGGCCGTGCTGAGGTTTATATCCCTAGAAAATGGGCGTTCTTGAGAAAATGCCGTAGAGGCAAAAGTGATTAGAAACAAAAAAATAAATACTTTCATCCTGATTTTGCGTTTAATTGTACAATTTAACAATAATCGCAAGAATCATTCCGATTTTGTACGAACAAAATCCAGATGAAAGTATTTATTAATATTATCCGAGTGCTGCAGAACCTGCAACAATCTCATTAATTTCAGTAGTAATAGCTGCCTGCCGCGATCTATTATAGGTAAGTCTTAACTCTTTTAATAAATCTCCCGCATTATCAGTAGCCTGATCCATTGCAGTCATTCTAGCGCCTTGTTCAGATGCATTGGATTCCAATACAGCCTTGAACAATTGCACTTTTAATGATTTTGGAATTAATTCCTCAACAATTGATTCTTTGTTTGGCTGATAAATATAATCTACATCACTATTATCAGAAACCTCAGCCGGAGGTAATACAGGAAGAAATTGCTCTGTATTCAAAATCTGCGTTGCCACATTTTTAAACTCATTATATACAATCTCCACTCTATCGTACTCACCTTGACGGAACTGTTGCATGACAAATTCAGCTACTTTCGATACTTCCATAAAAGAAAGGTTTGAAAATACTTTCCAGAATTTATCTACAATTTTATAATTTCTCTTTTTAAAGAAATCAAATCCTTTTTTCCCTAAAGGAAGGATATGAAGATCTCCTCTATCATTGATACTTTTATAATTATTGTTGATGTTTCTAATTACCGCTTTATGAACATTTGAATTAAACGCACCACAAAGACCTCTATCTGAAGTAACAACTATGATAAGAACCTTCTCTGGATATCGTTCAACTCCATACACATTATTATCATCCCCTTCCATTCCAGAAGATAGGTTTTGCAATATCCCGTTAAGTTTTTGAGCATACGGTCGCAATTGCATAATGTTGTCTTGTGAACGTCGCAATTTAGCAGCCGCCACCATTTTCATGGCTTTGGTTATCTGCTGTGTCGACATTACAGACTGAATCCGATTCTTTACCTCCTTTAGATTTGGCATCCTTAATTAGGTTTTACTTGATATATGTTTTTGCAATTTCTTTTGACACATCACTCAAAACTGTAGTGATCGCATCATCAAATTTACCAGCTCTTAATGCTTCAAGTACATCATTGTGTTTTGTTCTTAAAACGCTGATATAATCTGCTTGAAATGCTTTTACTTTTGTAACAGGAACTTTATCAATAAATCCTTTCGTAGAAGCAAAAATAACAGCTACTTGTTCTTCAACAGCTTCAGGTGAATATTGACCTTGTTTTAGGATCTCCTGATTTCTTCTTCCTCTATCGATGGCTCTTTGTGTTGCAGCATCTAAATCAGAACCAAATTTTGAAAACGCTTCAAGTTCGCGGAATTGAGCTTGATCCAATTTCAAAGTACCGGCTACTTTCTTCATAGATTTGATTTGGGCGGCTCCTCCAACTCTAGATACAGAAATACCTACGTTAATAGCAGGTCGTATACCCGAATTAAATAAGTTAGACTCAAGGAAAATCTGACCATCAGTAATAGAAATTACGTTGGTTGGAATATAGGCAGAAACGTCACCCGCCTGAGTTTCAATAATTGGAAGGGCTGTTAATGACCCACCACCTTTTACTCTACCTTTCAATGAATCTGGAAGATCATTCATTGCCTGAGCAATTGAATCATTATCGTTGATTTTCGCAGCTCTTTCTAACAAACGAGAGTGAAGATAGAATACGTCTCCTGGATAAGCTTCACGTCCTGGAGGTCTTTTCAAAAGAAGAGAAACCTCACGATACGCTACTGCTTGTTTAGATAAATCATCATAAATTACCAAGGCAGGGCGTCCAGTATCTCTAAAATACTCACCAATAGCAGCTCCCGAAAACGGAGCGTAAAATTGCATTGGAGCAGGATCTGATGCAGTTGCCGCTACGATAGTAGTGTATTGCATTGCACCAGCTCTTTCTAAAGAAGCTACTACAGAAGCAACAGTTGATGCTTTTTGTCCAACGGCAACATATATACAATATACAGGCTCTCCTCTATCGAAGAACTCCTTTTGATTAATGATAGTATCAATTGCAACTGCTGTTTTACCAGTTTGACGGTCACCAATAATTAACTCACGTTGTCCCCTTCCGATTGGAATCATGGAGTCAATTGCTTTAATACCAGTTTGCAATGGCTCATTTACCGGACGACGATAAATTACCCCTGGAGCTTTACGCTCAAGTGGCATTTCAAATTGCTCGCCTTTAATCGGACCTTTACCATCTATTGGTTTACCCAACGCATCAACAACACGACCTACAATTTCTTCACCTACGTGAATATTTGCAATGGTACCTGTTCTTTTAACGGTATCTCCTTCACGGATTTCTTTTGAATCGCCAAACAATACAGCACCTACGTTATCCTCTTCAAGGTTAAGGGCCATTGCTTTTAAACCATTCTCAAATTCAAGCAACTCACCTGCTTGTGCCTTTGTTAGTCCATAGATTCGGGCAACTCCGTCACCTACTTCTAATACGGTACCAACTTCTTCGAGTTCCGCTTCAGTTTTTGCGTTTGAAAGTTGTTCTCTCAAAATAGCTGACACTTCGTCTGGTCTTACATTTGCCATTTTATCGATTATTTGATGTCTTAAAATTTTATACTACAAGTTTCCTTTTGATTCGATTTAGTTTCCCAACTACCGAACCGTCTATTCGTCTGTCCCCTACATTAAGAATAAATCCACCAATAATATCTGGATTTACTTCCTCAACTAATTCAACCGACGGTTTACCCGACACTTCCATCACGACCTTGTTAAATTGAGTTCTCAATTCGTTTGTCAACGCAACAGATGTAGTCACTTTTGCAAATTCGACTCCATTAACCGCATTATATTGACGGTGGAACTCTTTTGCTATACTATACAATAGAATTTCTCTATTTTTTTGGCATATAATGTCAAAGAAAGACAAAGTCAAGTTATCCAAATGCTTCTCAAAAATGCTTCTCAAAATTCTTTTTTTGACTACATGCTTGATTACAGGACTGGTTAACATGATTTTCAAGTCTCTACTTTGATCCGCAGTAGACAAAAATAACTGCAAATCGTTGTGCACCTTATCCAATAAATTCATACTGGAGGCTAGCTCGATTAACGACTTTGCATATCTACTGGAAACTCTATAATCAGTCATTCCTTAATTAAGATTAAGTTCTTTAACGTACTCAGTTATTAACTTTTCTTGCTCTTTATTTCCAGCAAGCTGAGTTTTCAATATTTTTTCTGCTATTACCAAGCTCAATTCAGTTACCTGGTTTCTAACATCAGACATTGCAGCTTGTTTCTCAGCTTCAATGGCTGCACGAGCATCACTGATCATTTTTTCAGTTGTTTTGCCAGCTTCAGTACGAGCTTCTTCTCTCATTACATTCGCCGCTTCACGCGCTTCACGCATAATTGCCTCACGCTCTTGACGCGCTTGGTCTAACAATTTTTCGTTATCAGACTTCAAATTAGCAATTTCTTTTCTTGCTTCTTCAGCTAAAGAAAGAGCTTCTTCAATTGATTCTTCACGAATTCTCAATGCACTTAAAATCGGCTTCCAAGCAAATTTCGAAAGCAAAAATACCAATGACAAAAAGATAACAGTCTGCCAAAATATTAATCCTACACCGGGGGTTAAAAGCTCCATTGTATATTTTTTATAATTTTTTTAAAAACAAAATTTGAAGCCGGTTCAACCAAACGTTGATCCGGCTTCAATGTCTTATCTACTTAGACAGCAGGAGGCGTTTGCTGTGAGATAAGGAAACAAATAACAACACCGAAAAGCGCGATAACCTCAATAAGAGCCGCGATAATCAACATTGCAGTTTGAACCTTACCAGACGCTTCTGGCTGACGAGCCATTGCTTCCATAGCCGAAGCTCCAATTTTACCGATACCAATACCTGCGCCAATCGCAACAAGTCCTGCACCGATACCAGCTCCAACGATGCCATAGTAGAAATCCAATAATAAAGTTAATAACATGATATTATATATTTAAATGAAACATGTTTCTATTAATGATGCTCTTCCATTGCCATGCCAATATACATGGATGAAAAAAGCGTAAATACGTATGCTTGAATTGTCGCTACCAATATTTCAATAATATTAATAAACAACACAACAAGCGATGAACCTATACCCACTCCCCAACTCGCAAAAATAAATGTCATAAACATCAAACTCAACAATACGATGTGACCGGCAGTAATCGCCACAAACAAACGTATCATTAAACTGAAAGGTTTTGTTAAGATACCAATTATCTCAATAGGAACGATTATAAACTTAATTGGAACTGGAACACCTGGAGGCCAGAATATGTGCTTCCAGTAATGCTTATTTGATGAAAACATCGTCAATACTAACGTAATAACTGCCAATACACACGTAATAGCAATATTACCCGTTAAGTTCGCAGCTCCTGGCATCAACCCAATTAAATTACCAAACCAGATAAAGAAAAATAACGTTAAAAAGTACGGTAAATACTTATTATAATTTTTACCAATATTTGGTTTTACAATTTCATCTCTAACGAATATAATGATAGGCTCCAAAAGCGACTGCAGACCTTTTGGCGCTCTTCCTTCTCTCTTTTTATAACCTTTAGCTGCGGTAAAAAATACCACAAACATCAGCACCACATTAAACATTAATTGGGCAACATTTTTAGTAATACTGAAATCAATAAAGGAATGACCGTCTTCAGCTACAATATGACCTTCTTCCATTTTATAACCTTGATAAGAAGCGTGTCCATGCTCAAATTTTGAAGAAAGAAAGGCAACGATACCGTTTTGTTGAGAGTATAAAATAACTGGTAATGGCAATGTACCATAATGTCCATTCCATAAATGCCATTCATGAGCATCACTAATGTGCTCCATGATCATCTCACCAGTATTGAATGATTCAGATTCACCCTCTTCTCCGGAAAAAGCCATTGAAGTCCCGGAAAACCCTACAAAAATCAGCAGTAATACGATTATTTTTCTCAGCATATCTATCGATTTATCATCTCCCTCAAAAGGGGTCTAGAAATTCGACTGCAAAGGTATTGATTATAGAACCAAAATGAAAATATAATTTAGGAATATTTGAATGAAACATTACCCCGGCATCACTTTTTCGACAAATGAGCAAAGATTTCGTGAAATGTTAACGTTAAATAAATCAAAGCAAAGTAAATAATATCGTTTTTCATTGGTCCCGGTGCAAAGTATATCAGTAAAAAAATCATTACCGCATACATGAAAAATCTCACAACCGTGGAAAGCAAAGCCCATTGAACAAAATTTTGAGGGGCTAATTTAACGGCGGTATCGATAAAAATTCGAGAAAAAATGGTGCCTAAAAACACGAACAAAGTGATAAATCCAATGAATAAGAAAGAATAATCTGTTTGGTCTGCTAGATAAAAAAGCAATGCAGAAATAAGGGTTACTCCCGCGAAATATTTAAGTGAAGATCTATTCATCCGGTTGATTTCTTAACAACAAATAAATATTCCCCACTAATCCTCCTATTAAAAATAGCATCATAAATAAAGGAAGGGAATTCAGATATAAGTCAAGTTTATAACCCAACCAGGAAAGAACTGCTATAGTTCCCGCCATCTGAAATCCCAACCCTGTAAAACGGGCAAATTGATTATACGGTTTTTGCTTTGGGCTCATTTACAATTCCCATCGGCTTCGTATCACTTGAAATTTTAATTTCTTTCGCTGCCATTCCCATTTGGCAAGCTCCATTGAAAGTAGCTCCAGACTCAACTATTAATTTATTGGTAATGATATCACCGTGAACAACCGCTGTTGGCTTCAAAATTAACACTTCTGAAACTTCAACACGGCCCTTTACTTCACCTTCAATCTCAGCATTTTGAGCTAGAATATTGCCATCAATTATACTTGATTTACCCAATGCAACTTTCGATTTAGTTTTGATATTCCCTTTAATATTTCCTTCAATACGAATATTACCGTATGCTTCTAAATCACCTTGGAGAGAGGTTCCCTTACCAATCTGATTAGTCGAGTTATTAAATTCTTGTTGCACTTTTTGATTTTCTTTAAACATGTCTTTGAACATTAAAATATTACAAATTCTTCCGGATTTAACGGACTACCATTATACCACAACTCAAAATGTAGATGTGGCCCATCAGTTAATTCTCCACTATTTCCAATGATAGAAATAATTTCGCCTTCACCTACAAAGTTACCTGTTGTCTTCAGCAACTTTGCATTATGCTTATATATGGAAATTAGATTCCCACTATGTTGTACTGCCATCACATAACCAAACTCGCGAGTCCAGTCTGAAAATATCACAGTACCATCCGCTACACATTTAACTGGTTCATTTGGTTTTGACACAATATCAACCCCTAAATGATCTTCTTTTATACTGTAGATTTGCGAAATATAACCCTCCAATGGTGTAAACAAAAATGGTAATTCCGTATTTTCTGAATTCCCTGGTGTAATCACCATATTTTCAAATTGCCTCTTAAACGAACTGTCAATTTGAGCAACATCCGTTGGGTCAATATTGCCATCTATATTATTGGACGATACAGGAGCCGTCTCAAAACCACTAAAATCTCGAGAAGAATCGCCACTTAACACCCCTTGTATACGATCAATAAACAATTGCTTTGCCAATACGCTTTGCTCTAAACTATCCACTTTGGTGTATAATTCAACTAATTGCCTTCGCGCTTCCATTTGAGCATGGCGAGGATCGAACCACTGAGCAAGTAACGATTCTACCAAAAAAATACTTAAAATAAATATGACTACCGAAATCGCCACCGAAATCAACAGCACTTTAGCGTAAGTAAAATTGTAACTGGTCTTCTCCGCAAAATTTTCCTCGTTACGGATAATCAGTAAATATCGGTTATTCAACCAACTCGACAGTGTTTTTCTAATTCTCAAACCTTCTTGACATGAATTGAGCAACAAAAATAGATATTATAGCCGATTTTTATATTAATTATTCTAAATTTTGCGTTTAAATCAGACAAACAACATTCTATACATTGAAGGCAAAGTTAATTTTCTTCCTATTTACTTGTATTTTGCTCATTTCGGGCTGTTCTTCCGAAAAGAATACCACTTTGTCTAAATCTTTTCACAACCTAGCTTCGCATTATAACGCATACTATTACGCAAGAGAAAACATAAGGCAGGTTGAATATAAAATTGATGAAAGTCTTAAAAATGATTACGATGAAATACTGCCAATTTTATCCCCATTCGACAGTATTTTAGGAAAATCATACCAAGAGGAAATTGATGAAACAATTAAAATGGCTTCGATTGGAATTCAACGGCATCCTGGCAGCCGTTGGGTCGACGACTCTTATTTACTTATAGGTCTTGCGAGAATGTATAGTTCCGATTTTGTAAATGCCATTACGACATTTAAATATATAAATACCAAAAGTGAAAACACTAATACCAGACATCGTTCTTTGATTTACCTATTAAGAGCATTCACTGAATATAAAGAATACAATAATGCCATTTCAGTTATTGACTATCTGAACAAACAAGAGTTAAACCAAGAGAATAAAAAACTGTTTTACATTTATACTGCATATTACCACCAAGTGCGAGGTGACCTGGATAAAATGCTTACTAGCATGGTAAATGCAGCTCCTATATTGAGTAGAAATGACGGCCGTGGAAAATTCTATTTTATTCTTGGCCAAAATTATCAAGCACTGGGTTTTGAATCGGAAGCTTATAACAATTATAAAAAATGCTTAGCAACAAACCCTCCTTACGAACAAGAATTTTATGCCAAACTCAATATGGCTCAAGTTGCTGAATTAAATAAATCTGCTGATTTGAGAAATGCTAGAAAATTATTTAAAAAACTACTTTCCGACAAAAAGAATAAGGAATTCAAAGACAAAATTTATTACGAAATGGCCGAATTCGAATTAAGACAAGGAAACATCGACGAATCCATGGATTACCTAAATCTCTCCGTTCGAAACAGCCAAGGAAACAATAAGCAAAAAGGACTGTCTTTTTTAAGAATGGGTCAAATTCAATATGATTCTTTAAAGAATTATCGAACAGCTCAAGCTTATTATGATAGTTGTTCTTCTGTTCTTCCCAAGGACCACCAACTCTACGAATCCATTAAATCTAGAAGTGAAATATTAAATAATTTTGTGGCTCAATTAAATACGATTGAACTGCAAGATAGCCTGTTAGTTTTATCTAATATGGATTCCCTATCCTTGTATTCCTTAATTGAAACAGAGGTAAAAAAACAGAAAGAGCTTGAGAAAAAACAAAAAGAAAAACACGCAAAGGAAAACACTGGCTCCTCCAATCGTTTAGCACAAACAGATCAAACAAGTACTTCAACCTGGTATTTCGGGAATACTTCGGCTGTCGCCATTGGACGAACTGAATTTAGACGAATATGGGGTGACATTTCTTATGAAGATAATTGGAGGAGAAGCAATAAAGATCAAGGAGACATAGAGTTGATAAACAATCAAAATACCAACCCTATCCAAACAACCGCTTCTTCAACCAATACAAAACAATCTGACGACGCTTCAATAGATGCTGATGTACAATCGAAATTTGCCTCAGTGCCGCGAACTGAAGAACAAAAAAAGAAGTCATATGAATTGATAGAAGAAGCTTTATATCAATTGGGTAATATCTATCACTTCCAATTGGATGAAAGTCTTAATGCCGCTAATTCGTTTGAACAATTAATAAAAAGGTTCCCAGAATCTCCTTACAATGTTGAATCTATGTACCTCCTTTATCTCATTTATGAGAAAAATGGAGCACATGCTAAAGCTGAAAAATACAAAAATATATTGTTGAATGATTATCCCAAAACGACCTACGCCCGGTTAATTTTAAATCCCAACTATACCGAGGAAAGCTCCGTTGCTTTTGAACGTTTATCAGTATTGTACGATAGCGCCTATTCGTTGTTTACTTTAGGTCAATTAAATCAAACGAAACAAATAATTAACCAAGCGCTTTCCGAGTACGAAGATTTACAAATATCCAACCGATTTAGGCTACTCAATATTTTAATAACTGGTAAATTAGAAAACATAAATATTTACCAATATCAACTAGGTGAGTTTATTAAAAACTACCCCGACAGTGAACAAAGGCCATATGCCGAAGAACTATTACAAGCAAGCCGAGACTATCAAGACAAATTACTTAAAGCCAATGCTGTAAAATACATCGAGTTTTTTGAACAGGAGCATTATCTAATAATCGCTTACAAAACCACTTCGAATGTTACCGATGGCCTAATCTCTGAAATTGAAAAATTTAATAGCCTTTCTTTTCCTAACAAAACATTAAAAGTGAGCAACTTGATTTTTGAAAAGAATTACTTTTTAGCAATGGTAACAGACTTTCCTGGAGCGAAATCATCGTTAAGTTATTACGACAGAATTAAGTCAAACCCCGGTATTCTAAACGCTATTTCCAAAACTGAATATAGGATATTTACCATTACCAAGGATAATTTTGGTATATTATACAAATCAAAAGACATTGAAAGCTATATGCGCTTCTTCAATGAAAACTATTAATTATTCAACCTATCTGTTATTTTTGTATTTATTCGACCTATCATAATTTATGAAGCCAGTGAAACAAATATTAGAAAACCAACATGACTATTTTAAAAAAACGGTGCGATGGGCTTGGATACTGCTTATTTTTATCCTGATTTTCACTCCTGCCTTTATTTATAGTGTAAGTGTGGATCTATTTGGATTGTATGGGCCAATGCCTAGCATGGTCATGCTTGAAAATCCTGAAAATGATTTAAGTTCTGAAATAATCACATCAGATGGAGTTTCGATGGGGCGTTATTATCGATATAATCGAAGCCAAGTCAATTTTGAAGACCTTAGTACTGAACTCGTAAACACCTTAATTGCTTCTGAAGATATTCGGTTCTATTCACATTCAGGACTTGACCTCAGAGCATATTTACGAGTAATCAAAGGTATTCTCACTTTTAACCTCCAAGGCGGAGGAAGTACTATTACTCAGCAACTTGCTAAAAATTTATATACTCAAAATCAAGAATTTGGACTAGATGGAACCTTGTCAAAACTAGGTGGACCGCCTAAAAGGGTAATACAAAAAATTAAAGAATGGATCATCAGTGTACATTTGGAACGAAATTTCACTAAAGAAGAAATCCTTTCCATGTATTTAAATACAGCCGATTTCAGTAGTAATTCATTCGGTATTAAAGTAGCTTCAGAAACGTATTTTTCCAAAACCCCCGACAGTTTAAACTATATTGAATCAGCTATTTTGGTAGGAATGCTCCAAGCGACTACTACATTTAATCCGAAACTAAACCCAGAAAATTCGTTTAACAAACGAAATAAAGTAATAGGTCAACTTTTAAAATATGACTACATCACAGAAGAACTACATGATTCATTAATTCAAGTGCCCATTGACATGTCAAATTATCGTGTGGAAAGTCACAACACGGGTATGGCTACACATTTTAGGTCTTTATTACGAACAGAACTTATGGTGTGGGCCAAAGAAAATAATTATGATCTTTTCGACGACGGCCTTAAAATATATATTACCCTAGATTCTAGAATGCAACAATATGCAGAGGACGCAGTTACTCAACACATGACTTCCCTTCAAGATGATTTCTTCAAAGTGTGGAAGGGGAAAAATCCTTGGCGAGATGACAAGGGGAAAGAAATTCCCGGATTCCTAGAAAAAAGGTATAAAGCAACACAATCGTATAAGTCCTTGGTAAATAAATACGGTGAAGATTCTGATTCACTTAAAATTATGATGAATCTGCCTCGACAGATGAAAGTCTTTTCATGGCATGGAGATATCGATACCTTACTATCTCCGTTAGATAGCATGAAATATTATAAACATTTCTTGCAAACCGGCTTTATGGCTATGGATCCACACAGTGGACAAATAAAAGCTTGGGTTGGTGGAATTGACCATCGATACTTCCAATTCGACCATGTAAAACAAGGGAAAAGACAGCCGGGATCTACATTTAAAACTTTTGTTTATGGCCTCGCTATGCTTGAGAATTACAAACCATGTGAAGAAATGGTTGACGATTCTCCCACTTTTAATGATAATGGAAAATTGTGGCGACCAGAAAATGCTGAGGGTGGATATGGTAAAGGAGAGCGAATGACACTAAGACAAGCAATGGCTCGATCAGTAAACTCAATTACCGCTCAAATGATGAAAAAATTAACTGCAGAAAATGTAGTCAAATTTGCTCATCAGGTAGGTATAGAAAGCGATCTTCTTGCGGTGCCCTCCTTATGCCTAGGTACTTCAGATGTTTCTGTATACGAACTTGTAGGAGCATATAGCACCTTCGTTAACAAAGGAATACACATAAAACCCTATTATGTGAATAAAATTGAAGACAAATTTGGCAATATCATCTATAACGCGGTTCCTGATATGGAAGAAAGAATTGATGAACAAACTGCTTATAAAGTATTATATATGCTTCGTGGTGGGGTGGAAGAGGCAGACGGTACTAGCCGAGGAATCAGTCGATTTGTAAAGGAGAATAACGAAGTTGGAGGTAAAACAGGAACGACCAATAACGCCTCTGATGGTTGGTATATGGGTGTAACTAAAGATTTGGTAGCCGGAGGATGGGTAGGCGGCGAAGAACGTACCATCCACTTCAAAACTTGGTTCGATGGACAGGGAGGAAAAACTGCTCGTCCTATTTGGGATTTATTCATGCAAAAAGTTTATGCTGATAAAGAATTAGGCATCACAAAAGGTCCTTTTCCTCGTCCTTTATCTGGTATCGATATAGTATTGGATTGTGAAAAATACAATATTGTTGATTCTGCTGCTGTTCAGCAACAACATCCTTGGAATCCTGACGAAATTGAATAACAGTAAAATAACCCCTATTGAACAACGCTTATTATTACCCGACGAACCTGGTATATATAAATTTTTTAATAAAAATAATGTACTGATATATGTTGGGAAAGCTAAGAGCCTAAAGAAACGGGTTAATAATTACTTTACTTCTCAAGGTGCTTCTAATCTTAAAACAAAAAAATTAGTTAAAGAAATAACCAATATTGAGTTTACTTTAACAAACACTGAATACGACGCTCTTCTACTTGAAAATAATTTAATAAAGGAAAGTCAGCCTAAATATAATATCCTATTAAAGGATGATAAAACCTTTCCTTTTATCTGCATATTAGATGAACCTTTCCCTAGGATTATCTCTACTCGAAAATACGACCCTAAAAATGGAGAGTATTTTGGTCCCTATACCAGCGTTGGAGCTATGAAAAGTGTCCTACACCTGCTTCGAAAATTGTATCGCGTAAGGACATGCAATTTAAAATTAAGTCCAAAAAATATTAATTCTAAGAAATTTAAAATCTGCTTGGAATACCATATTGGCAATTGTTTAGGGCCATGTGAAGGTTTACAAAACGAAGAAAACTACTCCAATGAAATTGTTTTGGCTAGAAATATATTGAAAGGAAACATTAGTATAGTAAAACAATACTACCAAAACGAAATGACAGAAGCAGCTAATAATTTAGCGTTTGAAAGAGCACAAGTATTAAAAGAAAAACTTCAATATTTAGATAAATTTCATTCAAAAGCTACCGTAGTTAATACGAAATTATCCGATATAGATGTTATAACTATTAAAAGTGATGCTAAAAATGCGTGGGTCAATTATTTCCAAGTCAATAATGGAGCGATAATCATTACAAGAAATATTGAAATAAAGAAACGATTAGAGGAAACCGATGAAGAACTAATTTCACATGCTTATCAGTATTTTAAAGAATTAACCCGCAGTAAAAACACGACCCTTTTATCCAATATCTTATTGGATAATTTACCTGAGATTTACGAAAATTATATCCCACAGATAGGAGATAAGAAAAAACTAATTGAATTATCAATAAGGAATTTATCCGCTTACAAAAAAGATAAAATACTACGTGAAGAACCGAAAAAAAACGCGGTTCTAGTACAACTACAACAAGATTTACTTTTAAAAGAATACCCGACACATATTGAATGCTTCGACAATTCCAATTTACAAGGGAGTAATCCAGTAGCCTCAATGGTTTGTTTTAAAAATGGAAAACCTGCTAAAAAAGAATATCGAAAATACAATATCAAAACGGTAGAAGGGCCCAATGATTTCGCTTCCATGGAGGAAATTGTGAAGAGAAGGTACCAACGACTTATTGCGGAAAATTTACCCTTACCGCATTTAATACTTATCGATGGCGGCAAAGGACAACTGAGTAG
>JAHEMU010000313.1 GCA_024643485.1 Cytophagales bacterium | reverse complement strand
TGGGGAATGATTGAAGAATTAGCTAAAACCTTAGGTGCCGCTACTGCATGTAGTAAGCCAGTTTCAGATATGGGCTGGAGACCACATCACGAGCACGTAGGACAAACAGGTATTAAGGTGAGTCCTCAGTTATATATTGCGATTGGAATCAGTGGTGCTATTCAACACCTTGCTGGTGTGAATTCATCCAAAAATATTGTGGTAATCAATAAGGATCCTGAAGCTCCATTTTTTAAGGAAGCTGATTATGGAATTATAGGCGATGCTTTTGAGGTAGTACCGAAACTGATTGCAGCCCTTAACGCAGCGAAGTAAGTGGAAGAAATTAAACTGGAAATATTGGGTTTATCGTCCAGTCAGTCGCAAACTGGCTCGTTTGCTTTGGTGCTCGGTGAATCGGGTGGCAACCGTCGACTTCCCATTATAATAGGAATGTTTGAAGCTCAGGCAATTGCTATAGAAATTGAGAAAATCCAACCCAATAGGCCAATGACACATGATTTATTTGCGTCGTTTGCCCACGCTTTTAACTATACCGTTGAGAAAATTGTAATATCAGATCTTAAGGAAGGGGTCTTTTTCGCTCGTATTGTATGTTTTGAAAACAATGAATACAAAGAAATTGATGCACGACCTTCCGATGCTATTGCCATTGCTCTCCGATTTGGAGCACCTATTTATGCGCAAGCAAAAATTTTAGACGAAGCTGGAATTGTCCTTTCTGAAACAGAAGAATTCGAAGAACAAGTGGAAGATTCTGCTTTTGTTGAAGAGGTGACTTCTGGCACACCTGTTAAAAAGGATGAATTAAAAGATTTATCCATCGATGGCTTAAATGAGAAATTGCAAGAAGCTATCGATCAGGAAGATTATGAAAAGGCGGCTAAAATTCGTGATGAGCTGAGCCGAAGAAATTAATCACTCATATTGAAGAGATTAATCACCAATAGTATTAAAAAGAAAAACCCCGATATTTCGGGGTTTTTCTTTTTCTAAGGAGCTAATTAAACGGTAGGTCCTCCCGCTATGATTTCCTCATTGGCATATTCTTTAAATTTCTCGAAATTTGAGATAAATGCATTGGCTAGTTTAATTTTAGTCGCTTCGTATGCTTCCTTATCTTGCCATATATATCTCGGATTCAACACATCAGAAGGTACTCCAGGGCATTCTTTAGGAAGTAATAATCCAAAGGTCTTTTGCTTATAATATTCGACGTGATCTAATTTTCCTTCGAGTGCTGCAGTGATCAGCGCTCTAGTTATTTTAAGTTTCATTCGTTGTCCAACGCCGTAAGCACCACCAGACCAACCTGTGTTTACGAGCCATACATTGGTGCCATTTTCTCTCATTTTTTCACTTAGCATTTCTGCATAACGAGTAGGGTGGAGCAGCATAAACGGAGCGCCAAAACATGCAGAGAATACCCTTACAGGCTCGTTTATTCCTGCCTCGGTACCTGCAACTTTGGCAGTATATCCCGATATGAAATGATAGGCTGCTTGGCCAGGAGTTAATTTTGAGATTGGAGGTAAAACTCCGTAAGCATCGCAAGTTAAAAAGAAGATATTTTTTGGATTTTCACCTACTGATGGCACTGCAATGTTATTGATGTGCTCAAGTGGATAACTAACTCTGGTATTTTGGGTAATCGATTTGTCGGCATAATCGACTTTGTTAGTGCCTTCATAAAAACCGATATTTTCTAATAAAGCACCCGGTTTGATCGCCCGATAAATATCAGGTTCCTGTTCTTCACTCAAATTAATCGTTTTCGCGTAGCATCCTCCTTCAAAATTAAAGATGGTATTTTCAGGAGACCAACCGTGTTCATCATCACCAATGAGTTTTCTTGTCGGATCCGCAGATAAAGTGGTTTTACCGGTTCCTGACAATCCGAAAAAGATGGCAGTGTCTCGGTCCTTACCAATATTTGCAGAACAGTGCATAGAAAGAACATCGTGTTCTACAGGTAGGATAAAGTTAAGAGCAGAAAAAATTCCTTTTTTCATTTCACCTGTGTACCCAGTTCCCCCAATTAGGGCAATTTTCCTGGTAAAATTAAGAATCGCAAAATTATGTTGGCGCGTTCCGTCAATGGCAGGGTCGGCCATGAAATTTGGTGCATTTACGATTATCCAATCGTGATTAAAATCCTCTAATTCGCTTTCATCCGGACGTAAGAACATATTTCTCACGAATAAATTTGACCATGGAAGTTCATTTACCGTTCTGATATTTAGTCGGTAACGGGGGTCTGCGCAAACAAAACCATCCCGAATGTAAACTTCCTTATCTGCGAGGTAGTTCACCACCCGATCATATAATTTATCAAATTTTTGAGAATCGAAAGGCAAGTTCACATCGCCCCACCAGACATCTTTTTCCGTAATATCGTCGCGAACGATAAAACGGTCTTGTGGTGAGCGCCCGGTAAATTCTCCGGTATTGATGTTAATTGCTCCTTGATCTGAACGTTTAGCCATTCCATTTTGAATGGAAATGTCTTCCAATTGTTCAACAGTGAGGTTCCAATGCGCATTTTTTGATTGAAATCCCATTTTTTTAAGGAATTCCGAGTGGTTTTGATTCGCCATTACTATATTAATAAGAGTTAAGTTGGTTGTTTGGTGGTGCAAAATTAACAGATTCTAATGGTTTTTTGCATACTGAGTTAAATGATTTATATCATTCTATTAAAAAAGTTTAAAGATTTGCAGAATAGGGTATAAGCAGTTAGATTTAAAAAATTTTATAATTGACTTAACTTTTTAAAACCTAAATTAATAATAGTATGAGTAAGACATTTTTCGGTCATCCTGCCGGACTTGGAACGTTATTCTTCACAGAGATGTGGGAACGTTTTAGTTATTATGGGATGCGTGCGATTTTAGTGTTATTTATGACTACTCCGGCAGCGCAAGAGGGGTTGGGATTAAATATAGAAACATCAACAGCCGTGTACGGTTTATATACCGCTGCGGTTTATTTATTAACCTTGCCCGGCGGCTGGCTTGCCGATAATGTATTCGGTCAGAAAAAGTCAATTTGGTACGGTGGGATATTGATTATGATGGGTCATGCCATTTTGGCGATACCTGGATCAAAGGAGATATTTTTCATTGGGTTAGCGTTTGTTGCTGCAGGTACTGGGATGTTAAAACCGAACATCAGCTCTATTGTAGGTGATTTATACCCTGAAGGTGGTGCTAGAAGAGACTCTGGTTTTTCTATTTTCTACATGGGGATTAATACAGGTTCTGTATTGGGACAAACTATTGTTGCTTATTTAGGAGAAAAAGTAAACTGGCATTATGGATTCGGTGCTGCTGCCATTGGTATGTTAGCAGGTCTAATTGTTTATAAAATCACAAGTAAAAACACCTTAGATGGAGTAGGGGATAAACCCAAGGCAAAAGAAGTTGAAACCAAGGGCAATAGTAAAGTAGGGATTTTTATGACCTTATTTATTGTTGTATTGTTTGCTGTTTTTCAGTTTTTCGGACTCATTGACTTAACAAATGCACGTGGATTAGCCGAGGCGTTGGGGATCATTATTGTTATTGTAACTTTAGCATATTTTGCCAATATATTGATTGGAGGAGGACTTAACTTAAAGGAACAAAAGCAAGTAGTGGTTATTTTCTTTTTATTTGTTGGCGCTGCGTTATTTTGGGCTGGATTTGAGCAAGCAGGATCCTCCTTAAACCTTTTTGCACGTGATTTTACGAATCGTGATTTATTTGGCTGGGAGTTG
>JAHEMU010000312.1 GCA_024643485.1 Cytophagales bacterium | reverse complement strand
CCCGGTACGAACATTATCTCCTTAGATACCGCTAATAGTTATAGTTTGAACGATGGTACCAGCTTAGCTTCGCCCGTTGTTGCAGGAGTAGCGGCCTTAGTTCTTTCATATTATCCAGAGCTAACCGCAACTCAATTAAAAGAAGTGTTGATGAATTCCGTTGAAGTAATAAAAAAACCAAAGAAAGTGCTTCAGCCAAGTGAGGAAGAAAAACCAGCTAAGGTAAAATTTAATAGTCTTTCAGTTACAGGAGGAATTGTAAATGCCTATAAAGCTTTAAAAGAAGCGGAGAAGGTTGTTTCGTCTAACTAACTAAAAAATAGTGGTGTTTTCCTATACAAACCCTCAATTTATACGTATATTGAGATAGGTAAACATCACTAAAATGATCTCCTCAAAGCGTAAAAGATCCATTTATTTTGGAATGCTGTTCATTTCATTGGGAGTGGTATTCAAAGTAGCAGTTGCAAGCGCGTCCTCACTTGGAATTGTATTTATTGTTCTAGGGGCTTCTTTATTACTATTTTCCTTGCTTTCCAGATGATTGGGAAAACCAGTTAATAGGAAATTTTTTCGTTTCGTATTCGTTGCTTTTTTTAAAGTGATAATGGAAGAAGTAATATCACATCTTTCTTCAAAATTTATTATCTTCAATAAAAAAAGCGATGAAAAGATTAGCTCCCCTTTCCTTAATACTAATAATCGTATTAACCCTTTCCAGTTCCCTTCTAGCACAAAAAGTAACAGTTGATAAACGACTAAAGGGATTAGACGAAGAACTCGAAAAGGTTTTAGCAGAATTACATGTCGTTGGAGTAGGAGTTGCGATCGTTGAAAAAAATCAAATTCTTTACAGTAAAGGGTTGGGATATGCTGATTTGGATAATAAAGTGAGGGCAGATCAAAATACCCTTTTTGCCATAGGTTCTTGTTCTAAGGCATTTACCTCTGCTATTTTAGGAAACCTTTCGGCAGAAAATAAGTTGAAGTTTACAGATTCACCTATTCAATACATACCCGAACTTCAATTTTCAAAGGATTACCTTAACAGTCAGGTTACGATTCAGGATTTGATGAGCCATCGAACCGGATTACCACGACACGATTTTTCTTGGTATATGTTTCCTACATTTTCCAAAGACAGCCTGATCACCAGAATAAAATACATGGATCCGTTTACTGGAATCAGAGAGCAGTGGTATTATAATAATTTTGCATTTCTGATTCAAGGGGTAATTGGCGAGAGGATTACTGGCAATTCATGGAGTGAAAATGTACGATCTATGTTTTTTGAACCGTTGGGAATGAAGCGTTCAAATCTTTCAATTGCAGAATTAAATCAATCCGACAACCGATCACTGGGTTATTCTTGGGATAAGGACCATCAGGAAAAACTGGAGTATTATAAAATAGCCGGAATGGCACCGGCAGGGAGTATAAATAGTAGCGCGAGCGAAATGGCTAATTGGGTAATTACATGGATAAATGATGGAAAATTTAATGGAAAGCAAATAATACCTTCAGCATATCGCAATGATGCTATTTCTTCCCATATGGTTATTGCCGCTGGATTACCCTCCAAAGAAGTACCGGACGCGCACCTAGCCAATTATGGTGATGGTTGGTTTCTAAGTTCATATAAAGGACATTATCGAGTGGAACATGGAGGTAACATTGATGGCTTTTCAGCTAGCACTTCTTTCTTTCCAACAGATAGCATTGGAATTGTTGTATTAGTCAATCAAAACGGATCGGCAGCTCCGACGGTGATTCGGAATATTATAGCTGATAGGATGTTGAAGGAAAATAAAACAGATTGGCTGGAAACCTATACCACTCAAATTAAAAAACAAGAAGAGGCGATGGCTAAAATTAGTCAGCAAGAGGACGAAGGGCAGAAAAAAGGAACCAATCACTCTCATTCATTATTAGAATATGAAGGTACCTATTCTCATCCCGGATATGGATCATTTAATATTACTTTTGAAGATGGAATGTTGATAATTGCCCTTCCCAGAATGAAAATGGGTCTGACTCACTACCACTATGATGTTTTTAAAGGCTATGAATTAAAGGATGGGAAATTAAAGGATGAAGGTCAGGGAATGCAAATTCAATTTTCAACAAATCTATCGGGAGATATTGAAGGCGCACATCTGAAAATAGAACCGACTTTGGATCCATTATTATTTAAAAGAGTTCCAATCGCATTGAAGGTAGCTTCCTCTGATTTGAAAAAATATGAAGGAAATTATATGATTGGTCCCCAAAATATCAAAGTGTATCTCAAAGGAAACGTATTGTATTTATTTGTAGCAGGACAACCAGAGTATGAGTTAATGGCGCTGGAGCCCAATAAATTTAAGTTTAAATCAGTAGAAGGATTTAAAGTAAACTTTGAGGAACAAGATGGGAAAGTTACAGCGGCCGAATTAATTCAACCCAACGGAACATTTAAAGCAGAACGTAAAAATTGAAATGATAGACAATTAACCGAATTTTTAATCGACATTTGGAAATTGCTCTTTTCAAATGGAAAATAAAAACACCCGCTCCCGTCTGTTCGGTCAACTTCCAATAAAGCAGTTGATCATTCAACAATCGATTCCTGCCATGATCGGCATCTTGACGGCCTCATTATACATGATTGTCGATACCATTTTTGTTGGGCGATGGGTTGGATTTGAAGGGATAGGTGCAATTACCGTTGTTATGCCTGTCACTTTTTTAGTGTCAACTGTCGGAATGAGCTTAGGGGTAGGAGGAGCTTCGGTCATTTCAAGAGCTCTAGGATCTGACGATCACGAACGAGCACACCACACCTTTGGTAATCAAATTACCCTTGCCGTAATAATGGCAGGCAGCGCCATCTTTTTAGGGTATCTATTCCGGGAACCTATTATTCATGCATTTGGTGGTCAGGGATTATTGTTAGAACCTTCTTTGGTTTATTACGATATTACACTGGGTGGCGTATTTTTCTTTGCCTTTGCTATGATGACCAATAACGTGATTCGAGCCTTGGGCCATCCAAAAGTGGCCATGACAGTGATGATAATCCCGTCCATTGTGAATGTGGTTTTGGATATCGTATTTATTAAATACTTAGATATGGGTTTGGCAGGGGCTGCTTGGGCGACGAATATCGCATTTTTTGGAAGTGGATTATACGGATTATATTTTCTGCTTTTTAGCAAAAATAAAGATTTGAATCTTGAGAGACGCCATTTTAAATTAGATTGGGCACTAGATAAGGAAATTCTTTCCCTTGGATTTGTCAGTTTTTCCCGACAGGCCGTGATGAGCCTTTTGGCGATTGTAGTGAATAATTCAGTTATTCATTTTGGTTCCGAAATATATGTTGCGGTTTTTGGGGTAATCAATCGAGTGTTCATGATTGTTTTTGCTCCATCGCTTGGACTCACCCAGGGGTCACTGCCCATTATAGGTTTTAACTACGGAGCAAAGCAATTTGGTCGAGTGAGAGAAACAGTTAGAAAAACCATTAAATATGGAATTCTGGTTTCATCTATTATGTTTTCTATTTTGCTCATAGTAAAGCAGCCATTGGTTAATTTATTTACCAAGGAGGAATTCATCCGACAGGAAACACCCCAATTGTTGATCATCATATTGGCGGCCACCCCCTTGATTATTCTTCAGTTGATAGTAGGTGCTTATTTTCAGGCATTAGGTAAAGCAGGAGCTTCCTTGTTTCTCACTTTGTTAAGACAAGGGATGATCCTTATTCCATTGTTGCTTATACT
>JAHEMU010000311.1 GCA_024643485.1 Cytophagales bacterium | reverse complement strand
CTGCGTTAATCACTTGCGACGAAAAACGGATATTTGAGTCGTGTAAAAAGGGCGATAGAATCGTTTTTGATGATGGTAAAATTGAATCGGTGATTGTGGATAAATATCCCGATGCATTCATGACTAAAATTATTAGAACCAAGGTTGGAGGAACTAAATTAAAAGCAAATAAGGGAATTAATTTGCCGGATACATTTATTAAAATGAATGGTCTGACTACAAAGGATAAAGAAGATTTGAATTTTGTAGTGGAACATGCTGACATAGTCAATATGTCCTTTATCAATACAGCGGAAGATGTGAAAAGTCTGTTAGAAGAATTGAGAAAAAGAAACGCCCAAGATACTTTAGGAGTTATTCTTAAAATTGAAACAAAAACGGCCTTCAATAACTTGAGCGAAATCTTATTTGAAGGAATGAAAGTGTATCCTTTGGGGATTATGATTGCACGCGGAGATCTTGCAATTGAAGTTGGTTGGAAAAACTTGGCCCGTGTTCAACAAGAAATAAGGTCAATTTGTAGAGCTGCCCATATCCCCACGATATGGGCTACACAAGTAATGGAGAATTTAGCAAAAAAAGGCGTCCCTACTAGAGCGGAAATAGCCGATGCTTCCATCGCATTGAAATCTGAAAGCGTGATGTTAAATAAAGGTCCTTATGTGTTAGAGGCTTTGGATATGCTCGATTATATATTTAAATCAATGCAGGATTTCAACGACCAACATAATAGTGTTTTGCCTGCTATCGCAAGAGTTTGAAATTTGTACCTTTACAAAAAATCTTCCTATGTCATTTAAATTGTCAGTGCATAACGCGTGCTTAAATCAGATAAACCTTCGGCTTCAGGAGTTAGAAGCTTCAATTTCAGAGGCTGAAGAGGCTATGAAAGGGGAAATAAAAAGCAGTATGGGGGATAAGTATGAAACATCGAGAGAAATTATTCAATCAGAGATAAATAAAAGGTTGGAGGTAAAGAGTAATTTGATGGAAATAAAAAATAATTTATCCGAAATAGACCCCTCCGATAAATTAAAAACCATTCAAAAGGGGTCCCTGATAGCGACAGATAAAATGATATTTTATATCGCTGGTAGCGTTGGTAAAGTGGAAGTAGACGGTAAAAGTGTCATGGTAATTTCCGAACGGGCGCCCATTTTTGAAACTCTTAAACTTTTTAATACGCAATCAAAAGTTCAATTCCACACCCAGGAATTTCAGTTATTAGGCGCAGAGTAATATTTATTTCATATCGCCTTTAACGGTAAATGAAAGCCCAATCTCCTGACCGTAGTTCGTTCGAAATTTTTCATCCACACGACAAAATTATAAACGTTTAATAAAAATAAATTTTTGATAAACGCATATAAACGTTTAATTATTGGAAAGTAATCCAAGGGTCAATAACTTGTATGCGGGGTAGCAGGGACCTCCCCTTTTTTATTAACGGTATTATTATTTATAAAAAATGCCGTAATTTAAATTAGCTTAAAAGTTAATACGATGAATAAATTACCTTACTTACTGGTGTGTCTGTTGTTTGCGGCAGGCGCTGCTATGGGGCAAAAAAAGAAGACCTCAGATGATGTAATCCAATCGATGGATAATAAAAAAGATGATTATTCAGCAATAGCCGATCGTATTTGGAATTTTGCCGAGGTTGGATATCAGGAAACCCAAAGTTCTCAATTGTTACAGGAAACACTTAAAAATGCAGGTTTTAAGGTGGACGCTGGGGTTGCTGATATGCCAACGAGTTTTGTGGCTTCTTACGGTTCAGGTAAACCTGTAATTGGAATTTTAGCTGAATTTGATGCGTTACCTGGGCTTTCGCAACAAGCGTTACCTGAGCCAATATCCGCTGAAGGAAAAGCAGCAGGACATGGATGTGGTCATCATTTATTTGGTACGGCTTCTTCGGCTGCTGGTATCGCCGTGAAGGAGTACATGGAGAAAAATAAAATAAAAGGAACCATTAGAGTATATGGAACTCCGGCAGAAGAAGGTGGCGGTGGAAAAATTTATATGGTACGAGCGGGATTAATGGAGGACGTTGATGCCATGTTGGAATGGCATCCAGGAAATAGTAATTCGGCAAGTCCATCCACAAGCCTGGCGAACAAAACGGGGAAATTTAGATTTTATGGCAAGTCAGCTCACGCTGCGGGCGCTCCTGAACAAGGAAGATCGGCATTGGATGCTATTGAGGCGATGAACTTTATGCTTAATATGATGCGCGAACACGTGACCCCTGAAACGAGAATACATTATATCATTACCAAAGGGGGAGATGCGCCAAATGTGGTTCCTAATTTTGCAGAAGGCTATTACTACGTACGACATCCAGATATAATGGAAGTGAAAAATCTTTGGGAGCGTATGGTGAAAACGGCGGAAGGAGCTGCAATAGGTACGGAAACCCGTATGGAATACGAGGTGTTAAATGGTGTTTATAACATCTTACCTAATGAAACTCTGGCGAAAATAATGCAAAAAAACATGGAAATCGTGGGTGGATATACTTTGACTCCCGACGAAATAGAATTTGCGAAAAAAATTCAAGCTACATTGGTGAATAAGCCTGATTTAAATACTACTCAAAAAATTAAACCGTATAAATTATCTATTTCAGGTGGATCCTCAGATGTGGGAGATGTAAGTTGGGTGGTTCCTACCACCGGATTAACAGCAGCAACCTGGGTTCCGGGAACTCCCGCTCACAGTTGGCAAGCAGTAGCGGCCGGAGGTACAGATATTGGCCATAAAGGAATGATGATAGCTGCAAAAACATTGGCTTTAACAGCAATTGAATTATTGAATTCTCCGGAAGTTATCAAAGCCTCATGGGTCGAGTTAAGAAGTAAAACTGGAGAAGGTTTTCAATATGAATCGTTAATTGGCGATAGAAAACCACCATTGGATTATAGGAAATAAAACTAAGGGACTTCTGATAATATACAATAAAAAGGCTCATCCAAAGTAAATTTGGATGAGCCTTTTTTGTGTTTGGATTAAGCCATTAACCCAATGGTTAGTCGGCCATTGTTAAAAAAGTTTTAGTTTTTCTTTAACAAGTCAAATCCGAATGAAAAGTCTGCGCGAATTTCAGGGTATGATATTTTTTCACCATTGTAGTTTTGCGTATGATTACTCGCATCTAGTTTAATCGCGACCGAGTTGATTGGTCGATAAACAATACCTAGTGATGTTTTGGTGAATACGCCGTCATCAGCCAACCCGGCTTCATTATCACCGCCGAAGCTCTTCCTTTGAATAATTTCAGGGTTCGACATCGTATCAAAGAAGAAATAAGGTACAAATTGACCTTTTGGAGATTGAATGTTATAGCTTAAGCGAACATAAAAGGTTTTTGAAGTGTAATTTGCTGCTTGAACAATATCATTTTGTGAAGGAAATAATAGATTAGCGTTAGCCCCCAAGAAATTATCTCTTTGAGCATCATTAATATTAGCATTATAAACAAGATTCAATGTTGAAGCAGGGTCTCTAATAGCATCGTGGTTACTTACCCAATATTCCGTTTGAATAAAAAATTTGCCCAAGGGTTTTTCCATAAAAACACCGAAAACGTTGTATTTATCGGAAGACATCCAATCTAAAATCCCTCCTGATCCGCCGGAAGCTGAACGCTCACTGCCAATGTTTGAAGTGAAACCTGAGGTTCCTACAATCAACCTCAATGCATCTGACTTATAACGAAAATCCCACCCAAATGGAAATACTTTGTCTTGAGGACCAGCTTCAGGGTTTTCTGAAGTAAATGA
>JAHEMU010000026.1 GCA_024643485.1 Cytophagales bacterium | reverse complement strand
GCTCATTACATTGGATGTGTAATCTAAGGTTACTTCGTACCATAAATTTAATCCATGACGTCTGTGCGCCTCTTCCCTACCTGGTTTAGCAAAGAACATCGGAGTTACCTTTGTTACTTTGTATGATGCCGCTACAGCATCAAATCCAGAGATACCTGTTCTCGCCAGACCATTAACAGACGCAACCTTCATTCCTGAAAGTTGTTGAGCCATTTCTGGGGAAAACTTCACATGCACCACCCCGCGTTCAATCAGGGGAGCATTGTTACTTTGCGAAAATCCTGAAAGAATACTCCCTCCTACTAGAAGAGTAAGCATTACCAGTCTTTTCAACGTTTGTAAACTTTTTCTCATACTTTAGTTTGTTTAAAATTGTTTAATTTTTGCCTTTTTTAGGGCTTTTTGAGTTTTTAAGGATTTTCATCAACGCTGAAGATCGGGTCTTGTTCACTTCTTCCAATTTCTTAAGTGTATGTTCATGATCCGTCTCTTCTTTGTTTACCCTTTTACTTGCCTTTGTCAAAATTTATAGTTTTTATAGCATCCCAATAATCGAAGTAATAATCAATGATTGAAAATTTTACTATGGCACATTATTACTACAAAGTAGTTTTTCATACTGCACAACGACTGCACAATTACGTGCGAAATGTTCCATTTTATTAATATTTAGGGGTTTCACTTACCACGCAGGCAAAAAATCACTACTTCATTAGAAAATACCTTTATACTAATAATAAAAATTGCCAATGTTTAAATCCACCTTTATATCTTCTGTTAATTTCATTAGCTTTGCGGTTTAATTTTCTATGCTTTGATTTCAATAAACAACCTTTCCTACTTTGTTGGAGGTAGACCCCTCTACGATAAAGCTTCCTTACATATTAAAGACCGTGACCGAATAGGGTTAATTGGGTTGAATGGAAAGGGAAAAACAACTTTACTGAAACTGATCAATCAGCATCATTCTCCCGACAATGGAGAAATTTCATACAGTAATGAATGTACTATTGGTTTTTTAAATCAAGATTTACTTTCCTTTCAAAGCGACGATAGCATTCTTACCGTTGCTATGTCAGCTCATAAAGAAGTATTGGTATTGAGTGATAAAATTGATCGTTTACTCAAAGATTTAGAAACCAATTATTCTGATGAAATCATTGAAAAGCTTGGTAATTACCAACTAGAGTTTGAACGTCGTGATGGATATACGCTAAAAGCAAAAGCTGAAGAAGTTCTTGAAGGAATTGGTTTTAAAACTGAAGAACTTACCAAACCACTTAAATTGTTTTCTGGGGGATGGAGAATGAGAGTGATGCTCGCTAAACTTTTGCTCGAAAAACCGAGTCTCTTGATGCTCGATGAACCTACCAACCACTTAGACTTACCTTCTATAGAATGGGTAGAAAATTATTTAAGGAATTATAGTGGCGCCATCATTGTAGTAAGCCACGATCGAAATTTCATTAATAATGTTGCCAATACAATTGTCGAGGTAGATCAGCTAAAACTAATCCGTTACTCTGGTAACTATGACTTTTATCTCGAGGAAAAAAATCAAAGGGAAGAAATCCAACAAAACACCTTTGAAAACCAACAAAAGCAAATCAAACAAACCGAACGTTTTATAGAACGCTTTAGGGCTAAAGCATCAAAATCCAGACAAGTTCAATCTAAAATTAAGCAACTGAATAAAATTGATTTAATTGAAGAAGTTGCGGATGCTGACCCCTCTATCAATTTTCAGTTTAACTTGGCGCAGCGTTCTGGCAAAATTGTTATGGACCTTAAAGATGTTGGAAAATCGTACGGAAATAATAAAATCTTGGAACATGCGAATGCCCATATTGTGCGTGGTGATAAAATCGCATTAATAGGCGCAAACGGAAAGGGGAAGTCTACCCTTTTGAGAATTATTGCTGGTACAGAAAAAATAGAAGGCGAACGAATTGAAGGACATAATTTATCCTTTGGATTTTACGCTCAACATCAGTTAGAATCTCTAGATGTAAATAATGATATTTTATCAGAACTTAAAATGTCAGGCTCCGGCAAATCAGAACAGGAATTAAGAGGGGTTCTAGGCTGTTTTCTATTCAGTAGCGATGATGTATTTAAGAAAATAAAAGTGCTTTCGGGTGGGGAAAAATCACGCGTTGCTTTAGCTAGAACTTTGATTTCTGAAGCAAATTTCCTTTTACTCGATGAACCAACCAACCACCTGGATTTTATTTCTGAAAATATCCTCATACAAGCCCTTCAGCAGTACGAAGGTAGCTATATTGTCGTTTCTCACAATCGGTTCTTTATCAAACATGTAGCAAATAAAATCTGGTACATTGAAGACCATAAAATAAAAGAATACCCAGGTACTTTTGATGAATATGTGTATTGGGAATCTCAAAAGAAACTAGCTAATACAAAAACGGTTAAAAACGAGACACCTCAACCAAAGCAAGAAGTAAAAAAACAAACAACAGAGCCTTCGAACGCTCAAAATCAAGAAGTCAAAATTTTAAAGAAAAGAATTGCAGAAGCTGAAGAACAAATCATGTCTTTAGAAATTCAGAAAGATGCTCTAGAAGATGAAATGAGTAAGTTAAATTCGACAGAAAATGAAAAACTCCAACAATTGTCAATGACGTATCAACAATTGTTAGAGCAAATAAATACCATTACCTCTGATTGGGAAAAGCAAGTCGAACAGTTAGATCAGCTTTCTTAAAATTCAATCGTAGTTCCAACTTGTATTCTTCGTATTATTCTATCCCGTTCCGTTAAGGAATTGTATGGATAATAATACGATGAATAAAACGGAACTGAAGGATTATCGCTGTATTCAGTAAGATATTGAAACTTACCCATAATATTAAAAACGAGTGTAACAGATTCCATCTTCCATTGATATCCCACTCCATATCCGTAATTCCACCCATTCTTAACCTTTAATTCACTATTATTTTCTTTTCCAGAATATTTGTTAAATCCATAACCTCCCTCAAAAATAAATACTGGAGTAGCGTTTGATTTATTTAATGCAAAATCATATTTAGCAAATATAGGTACGGTAGTATAGTCACCCCACCCATTTACCCCGGTTCCAATACCCACATTAATCCAATTATTCCACCTATAACCGCCAATTACATTTAATCCAAAACCCAGATGAACTGTAGAAGAATTTCCTTTGGTATAAAATAATTGATTTGCTGAAATATTGTAATACGAACTTTTTTCAAAGACAAACTCCCTTCTGCTCTCGTTCCTTGTAATTTTACGATCTCCCTCAAACTTAATTCCCTTTATTACACCCCAAGGAATACTCACCTTATTACCTGCCATTTCAAAAAACAACAGCGTATTGGTACTGTCATTTCCTATGTATTTTCCTTTTAATATTCCTCCACTAGTCAACAGGACACGATCCTGGGAAAAGCCAATCGATGAAATAAGCATTAATGCTAAAACAGCTGTTATATTTCTCATGATTCTATTGTCAAGGTGATGGTACTGATTAGAGTAATATTTTCGATATCAGAATAATCGTACTGATACAAACCGTCCGTCGCAATCAACATTAAAATTCCATTAAAAGGAATAACATCGATGGGTTGTAATTCTGGATATACCTTAAGTAAATGATCTAAAATCGTCATTTTGTCATCTATATTAAATATTTTAAGCCCAGCTACGCCATCACAAACGAATAGAGTACTTCCATCTACTCCCAAGCCTTGTGGATGGTACATATTATACGATTTAACCAATTGAGGCTGGGTAGGGTCACTGATATCAATAACTTCTAGCACATTTTGGCCCCTCATACAGGTAGTTCCGTCACGTAATGTTACGTAAGCATAATCACCTTGAACTGCAACAGGATCACAACTAAGCACATGTGAATACGTTGATAAAAGGGTTGGGTTTGAAGGCGTTTCAATACTATAAATACTCATTCCTGTATTTGATCCTACAAACAATTTGTCTTCATATGGAAAAATAGTTTCTATACCCCAACCTAAATTAATTTTTGATTGTAAAATAGGTGTAGTTGGTGATGAAACATCTACTGCCGTCAAATTCGAATTATCAATGGTATAAAGGTAATTATTTGACAAAGTGAATTTAGCCAAAGACCCACCAATTCCCGGGGTATTTCCTGGTCCAACAGTGAAATTTCCTTCCATTGATACAGCAGCATCCATCATGATTCCACCCCTATAATAGATCCACGGCTCGTAATATCCACCTCCATAACAATCCGTTTCTATCTCATTAATGTGTTCAACCTCTTTCCAGCCACTAACTACGCCTAAATTTGGATCTACATAAAATCCGAAATTATTATAGGAAGGGAAATAATCTTCTATCCGCTTCACTTCTGATATATTCTCAAAATTAGAAACATCCAAAACAACCAAATCGATATAACTATCCACAAATAAATAATTACCAGTTCCTGCAATATCAAAATTTCCCGGAATCTCAATAAAAGTCCTGTATTGTGGGTTTGCCGGATTAGCATTATTTATCACATGAATCCCTTCTCCAGGCTGATTGATTAGCACATTACCATTTAAATAATATATTTTACCCGGATTTTTAATCTCATGCTCTACTGGATTGTTTTTAATTCCCGCACGAACTTCCTCCAAAGAGGTGTAAATCGGCTCATAATAAATATAGGATCTCACATCGGTACACACATCCGAGCATGCCGAAATCACACCTAAAAGAAGTACCAAATAAATCAGCTGACTTATCTTCGAACTTTTAACCCTTGTACCGAATGACCTTTTCATTTTCCTAATTAATTAATTGAATTTATACCGTAAATTAAATGCTATTTCAGATAAGCTTGAACGATTTCCTGAATTTCTTTCTACTTCCATTAAGGATTGCCTGAACCCAGGAATAACAGCAATTTCATAGCTCCTTGTTAATTCATAGGAGATCTCTGCGTTTAATCCGCCCCATAAAGTAAGCGAGTTGAAATTTCGATTTACCGTACTATTATTTATTGGATCCTGAGTAAATAAAACCGAGGAATTATCAATAAGAATTCGTGTATCCAAACCAGAAATTAATGTTATTCCAAGCTTTTTATCGAATATTTCATAACCCGCTTGTAATGGAATAGAAAGATAAGACAATTGGTCTTCTTGGAGATACCCAGGATCCATTGAGGTCGAATTATTAAATGAAGTATATGCTGTATTGATGTTTTTTGTATTCATCTGAGGATCTGAGCCAAAATAACTACCGGTTACAATTTGTTGATACTCAACCCCCGTCATTAACTTCCATTTTTCTGAAATATTTCCACCTAAATTTAAGCCTACCACTCTAGAAACACCTTCAATATCTCTTTTAGAATAATTGTCCGATTGTTCAGGACTACTAATTGCATCACTTAATGAATTGGCAAATGAAAGACTATTTCCTGCTTCAGAAACAGACCCCCCTGCGTAGTTTAATCCAGCATAAAATGATTGCCTATTATTTTCATCCTTGACAATAGTAGGTAGCATCTCGTATCTCAAATAAAGTGCAGTACTCTCCCCTAATTCCTTATCGGTTAAACCCAACCCATCCAGTGCTGTTAATGAGGTCGATTGGTCGGATAATGAAATATTACTTAATGAATTACCCCTGTTTTGATTGTTGTTTACAATTGGAAAACCGGAGTTAAAATTTCCTGAGAAGGAAATTTTAGAATTTAATTGATTTTGACTTACTCGATTTGGATAAACCTTCACTTTTGGTTGATTTACTCGAGTTTGGTTTGAATTATATGCATTAGAATTATTACCACTATTCCCAATTTGCTTATCTGCTTTTCCGCTATCACCCGTTGCAGACGGAGTGTTCGGGCTGTTGGTTACTTCATTTTCCACTGAATTTTTACTATCTAAGGGTATTTCCTCTTCATTAACAACAGCAATGGACTGATCCATAGACTGATCTGTCGTCCAATTGGAATACTGGAAAGTAAATGAAATCACTGCCAATGAAATTGCGGCCGCTGACAACCACCTCATCCATAGGATATTTTTTCTCAACGTCCCATTTTCCTCTAAAACTAAGTGGGCATTTACCTTTTCCCACAAATCACTCGATGGACTCAGTTTTGCATCACTGAACCGATCTTCCCAAGCTTTTTCAAAACTTCCTCTATCAGACCGTTCCATAATTTATTGATTTATCACTTAATAACTTTTTTTGGAGCAATTGCTTTGCTCGTGCATATTGGGATTTCGATGTCCCCTCACTAATTGTTAACATTTCCGCAATTTCCTTATGAGAATACCCCTCAATAGCGAATAAATTAAATATCACCCTGCACCCTTCAGGCAGTTCACTAATCATTTTATACAAATCGTCAAGTTCCTGATTTTGCAATGTGAAATTTTGATCTGATACTAAAGACACATCGTTAATATCCACCATTGGAAATAGGTATAACTTACCTCGCTGACTATTTAATGCTGTATTTATCACAATTCGTTTCACCCAAAATTCAATGAGGGAGTCTCCTTTAAATGTTGAAATTGATTTAAATATTTTTATAAATGATTCCTGAACAACATCCTCTGCCTCTGTGGTACTTTTCGCATAACGCCTGCTAATCCCCAACATAATGGGAGCGAAATGCTCAAAGAACTGCCTTTGAGCATCCTTTTCACCTTTTATACATCCCTTTATAATTTTTTTATCAATTGACATTTAGCAGCGATTCAATTATAAGACCCTCAAAGCCTCTTAAAAGTTGGAAGTCTTCCATTATTATTATTTTATACATTAAATTTAAACGAATTTAACAAGACCAGGATGCGTAAAATACAATTCTATATATCGGCAGGCGTTTTTTTATTCCTAATCTCATGCGTTTCAAGTTATTCTCCTTCTTCATATGATGTAGGTAAAAAATTAATGTATATGGATGAATTGTACGAAACAAGTATTAAATCCGTAGAATGGTACCCTATTTCAACCTCAGGGACCTACATCACCCAATTGGGCTCTATCATTCCATTTCAGACTGGTCAAACCATGCGACTCGAATTTGATCATCTTTCAGAGGGAGTAGAGTCATTTATAGTGAAAATTCTTCCAGCAAATGCTGATTGGTCTCGATCTTCATTATCCGACATGGATTTTTTGGATGAATATAATGAGTTCCGAATATCCGATTACGATATCAGTGTAGATACAAAAGTAAGTTATACTCATTTTAAATTTGATGTGCCTCCCATCTCAAAATCTGGTAATTTTCTTCTAATTGTTTACAAAGAAGGGAATGAAAACGACCTTTACATAAGCCGGCGTTTTGTTATTTATGAAAGTCTAGTTTCCATCATTCCAGAACGAAGTACTTCCTTCAATACTTTCAGTGGGCACACCATTGATTTTAATGTAAATTATAATGGTTATAATTTCGATGATCCATTTTCACACATCAGTGCAACTTTACGACAAAACAACCGTTGGGATAACGCCATTGAACATATAATACCAAGTATGGTAAAAGCGGACATTAAATCAGTCCGTTTTCAGTACTTCGACCAAACTAATCGTTTTAATCCTGGAAATGAATTTAGGTACTTTGATCTCAGGTCTATCATTTCTCCTGGGCAAAATATAAGAAGCATTGATAAAAACACACTTCCCATTTCTGTTGCTTTAAGCACCGACCAATCAAGAGGAAGTGAGCCGTATTCATTTCATCGGGATTTAAACGGAGCGTTTAATCTCATTAATTTTGATAACAGGAACCAATCATATTACGCTGACTATGTTAATGTTACATTTACATTAGAGTCGTCAAACATTTCAGAAGACGAGAATATATATCTATCCGGACAATTAACAGATTGGAAAAAGAAAGAAGAAAACCGCTTAAGTAAAGTTACAGAAGGAATATATAGCACCACTCTTTTACTTAAACAAGGATGGTATGATTATCAATACGAAATGGTGAGCAGTAAAAACAATCCATTCTATTTAGAAGGAGACTATATTAATACAGAGAATCAATATGAAATTCTAATCTATGATCGAAACCCGATTAATAGAAATGAGCGATGTGTGGGGTATTTAAAAATTGGAGTTAATGAGAGGCCTCGTTGAGTTTATTTGATTCTTTTCCTTCACTCGGTTTTGAATCAGCCACTAGGTCGACCATGCCAAATCCTTTATGGGCAAAATAACCTATCCCATTGCTGTAAATAAATTCCAATACCTTCGGATGTGCGTAAAGAGTAAACGGAAATGTATAACCTCTCACCTCATATTTGATATCATTATCATATACGGCATAGATTCGAGCATATTTCTTTTGTCCCTCATCAAGCTTTTTAATATAATTTAAATCTGGAACGATTTGAAACTTCTGAAAACCTTCAATTTCGTTTTCAGAATAATTATTTTCAGAAAGCATTCTACCTAAGGTACTTTCAAATACAAAATCAGAAAACTCGTCAGAGTCTGGATGAATAAATCGTTTGCTTTTCTTATCCGCATATACTGGCTCATTTAGAATCAATGGGCTTATACACACAAATTTCTGATGGTCTGAAAAGGTTACTTTTTCTTCATTTTCAACAGATTCAGGCAATAACACCAAACTCCCGAGTTCAATAGAAGGCATTGCAAATAATTGATCTTTAATATAATCAACAAATGCATCGTTAGAACTCGAAAACACTAAAGTAACTCTACTAGAAAAGAAATGGAGTCCTTTTCGACTAATTCTAGTTTGACCCTTTATTCCTGAAAAGTTATACTCTGTAAAATCAACAAATTTCTTTTGCCCACCTTTAACAATCAACCCTTTAACAAGTTGTGCTAAAAGATGCTGATGATGAAAGGGTAAAACCCCGCCTCTATTTTTAAGCTTAAAAATTAACCTGACTCTCAAGATAAAAAAATTTAAAAAATGGCAATTTTAGTTGCCTAATGTCCAACTAAGACTAAAAAATACTAACCTTAAAAAAACACATTTTTTTCTTAAAATAAAAGGGTTTGACCTAAATAAGTTTACTACAAACGTCAAACATTAAAGCGGAAATGCATAACATCACCATCATTAACGACATATTCCTTTCCCTCAATAGCTAGTTTTCCTTTTTCCTTACAGGCGATTTCTGATCCAAATTGAATAAAATCATTATAACGGATCACTTCGGCTTTTATAAAACCACGTTCGAAATCAGTGTGTATCACACTTGCCGCTTTCGGAGCTTTCCACCCCTTTTCAATCGTCCAGGCACGTACTTCTTGCACACCAGCCGTGAAATAAGTGATTAAATTAAGAAGCTCGTAAGAGGTTCTGATCAATTTATCAAGTCCAGATTCTTTCAAGCCGTATTCTTCCAAAAACAATTCCCTATCTTCTCTACTTTCCATTTCGGCAATTTGTGCTTCAAGTGCTGCACAAACCATCACAATATTAGCATTTTCATGAGCGATACAACCCTTTAGTTTTTCAACATGCTCATTTCCGGTTAAAATTGCAGTTTCCTCAACATTCGCCACGTAGATTACAGGCTTGGCTGTTAATAAGTACAAATCTTTAACAGGGGTGTCTAAAACGATTGACCGAGCATTCTTGCCTTCATGCAGACAATCCTTGTATTTCAACAAAGACGCCAATTCTTCCTTGGCTTTTGAATCCCCAGACTTTGCCACCTTTTCAATACGTTGAATTCTTTTTTCAACCGTTTCAAGATCTTTTAGCTGTAATTCGGTATCAATTATTTCCTTGTCAGAAACCGGATTTACTCTTCCATCCACGTGAACTATATTATCGTCGTTAAAGCAACGCACAACATGAACTATTGCATCCACTTCACGAATGGTGGCTAGAAATTGATTTCCCAACCCCTCTCCTTTTGAAGCCCCTTTCACCAACCCGGCGATATCGACAAATTCAATAGTAGTAGGAACTACCCGCTCAGGGTGAACCAACTTCTCTAGTTCAAATAAACGTTGGTCGGGTACAGTGATCACCCCAACATTAGGTTCAATTGTGCAAAATGGAAAATTAGCTGCTTCTGCTTTATTATTTGACAGTGCATTGAACAAGGTGGATTTACCAACATTTGGCAATCCGACAATCCCGCATTTCAGGCCCATTACTTAAAATTAACTTTTTGTAGTTTAAATATTCTATACTTTCTTGAACCGTTATAGAACTCGACAAAAATAACACGGATAATGGTATAAACCGGTATCGCAGCAATCATTCCGAGTACGCCGGCAAGCGTAGCGCCTGCAAATATAATGATAAATATTTCGAGTGGATGTGCTTTTACACTTTTTGAGAAAATCAATGGCTGCCAAAGAATGTTATCCGTAACCTGAACAACCGCAAAAACCGTAACAATTTCAAAAATTAAGACGAAATAATCCCTAAAATCAACCAATTCCGGACTTAAAGTGGCCGCAACTACAATCCCAAATGACGCACCTAAAATAGGGCCTAAATAGGGAATAATATTTGCAATAGCAGCAAACATCGCTATTGTTAGGGCATATTTTACCCCTACTAAACTCAAACCTAAGCTCGCTAAAGTGAAAATCGCAACCATTTGAAGAAACAGACCTAACAAATAATTTGAAAGTAACCGTTCAATTTTATTTAATGCGGCAATAGTAACTTCAAAATAACGATTGGTAATAAGGGAAATTAATCTTCGACGAATGGCATCTGCTTCATTCATTAGAAAAAAGGTAATAAAAAGGACCGCCATGATTCCTATGAAAATTGTTCCTGTAAAGGATAAAAACATATTGATAATACTGCCAATTTCTATCTGAGCCACCAAAACTTTAAACTGCAATATTATTTTACTCATGATAAAACCTGGTGGTTCATCTGAAAGTCCGTTTGAAATAAAAAAATCTTCAATAAATGCAACCGGCTTATCCATCCTTTCTGAAATGGTCTTATAATCCAACTCAGAAAGCACACCTATTTGCTCTGAAATAAGAGGAACAAAAAGCAAGCTGAATGCCGTAAATATTAATAACAAAGAAAAAAAACTAAGGACCACTGCAAGCACCTTTGGGATTCTTAAACCTAAAAAAGTAAGTCCATATAAAATTCGTGCAATTGGCTTTAGTATAGCCGTAAGAATAATTGCTATTATAAAGTACGCATAGATGTTTGAAAAAATAAATCCCAATAAAATGAAAATTATTACACCGACAATAAGCTGTACTATTCCTTTATTCACTATTCTAATCTTTTATCTCTTTTATCAAATATAAAAAAACCCCTCGTATTATATAAGAGGGGTTTTTAATTTATTATAAAATTTGGCACTAATCTCTCAATCCCATTTTAATTCACTATCAATTTCAGATTGATCTTCTTCTCTTTCAAATTGAGCAAAATCAACATCTGGTAATAATTCAGTTTTAACGTGATCAACTGTATTATTTAAAGCTTCAACAAATTTATGAAAATCCTCTTTGTATAGGAAGATTTTATGCTTTTCATACACAAACCCATCCTCTTTATAACGTCTTTTACTTTCAGTGATAGTTAAGTAATAGTCATTCGACCTAGTAGCTTTTACATCAAAAAAATACGTTCTCTTGCCCGCTCTTACTCTATTCGAGTAAATTTCATCTCTGTCGTTATTATTCTCTTCCACAATCCCTAATGTTTAAATTATTTTATTAATCAACACAATTATGCAAATTGGTTGCTTAAAGTAAATTAAATATTACCTACTGTGCAAGTGTTAATCAAAAATATCTTTCTAATATCCAAACTAACTTTTTGAATTCTCTAGTATATGTGCTTAAATTGTTAAAATTAAAAAATTTGATTTCTTGAAAATAGATTTAGCAGACATAAGGGAGTTTGGACAACTTGATTTTTTAGCCCGTCAATTAGTTGAAGGATTCATCACTGGCTTACATAAATCACCATATCATGGGTTTTCTGTTGAATTCGCTGAACACCGATTATACAACCCAGGTGAAAGTACACGCCATATTGATTGGAAAGTGTATGCGCGTACCGACCGGTTATACACTAAAAGATATGAAGAAGAAACTAATTTAAGATGTCAATTAGTGATTGATAACTCTTCTTCCATGCATTACCCCTACCCTGCTAAAAGCAAACTTAAGTTTAGCATTATGGCATCTGCTGCGTTAGCTTATTTATTGCAAAAACAACGAGATGCCGTTGGATTAACCGTTTTTTCGGAGAAAATCCAACATACCAGTCCTCAAAAATCCACACGTTCGAATCTCAACAAAATGATGGTTTTGCTCGAACACCTCTTTCATGAACCTTCTGAACTTAACAAAACCAATGTAGCAGGAGTGCTTCATGAAATTGCACAAAAAAATCATAGACGGTCACTAATCATCATATTTAGTGACATGTTTGATTCGGGTGAAAATGCAAATCAATTATTTCAAGCGCTTCAACACTTAAAACACAACAAACACGAGGTTTTACTTTTTCACGTGACCGATCAAAATACAGAACGAAAATTCAATTTCGAAGAACGTCCATATGAATTTATTGATTTAGAAACTGGCGCTAAAATCAAATTAAACCCCACAGAAGTAAAAGATCGATACTTATCTGAAGTTGAACAGTTTTACAAAGACATTAAATTGAAATGTGCTCAATATAAAATAGACCTTATCGAAGCTGATATCTCTTCAGACTACCATGATATTTTAAAAGCATATATGCTAAAAAGGTCAAGGATGCACTAAGATAAGTGCATCCATTCTTTTTTCGCCAATAGCTGCGCCTCAGTCTCCTCATGATCAGGATCAGGAACACAGCAGTCTACTGGACATACAGCAGCACATTGTGGTTCCTCATGAAATCCGGTACATTCTGTGCATTTCCCGTGTACAATGTAATATATATCATCAGAAATTGGCGATTGATCGTCATCTCCGTTTATGGTCACACCGTCTACTTCTACTTCTTTTAAATCAGTACCGCCTGCCCATGACCATTCCATACCGCCTTCATATATTGCAGTATTAGGACATTCCGGTTCACATGCACCACAATTGATGCATTCTTCTGTTATCATTATCGCCATTTATCCGAAGTTTTATAGTTTATCAGTTAACTTACACTAATTTTGCACAAAAATAATCATTCTTTGAATTAACAACAGCATTTACTAAATGTTTTAATCATGAACCTCCAAAATAGGTTAGAAAATATCCATTCCCTTCGAAAATACTTTCAGAACCTAAGTGATGAAGAACTCGAAGAAATAAAAATTCATTGTAGAAATGAAAATGCTTGGTTTACGCCAGAATCTGTACAAAACAGCATCGACGGAATCATTCATATGTTACATACTTCTTCAATTGAAAAATGGATGAGTACTTATAAAGTACCTGAAACACAAACAAAACCAAAAACAATTGGGCTAATTCTTGCTGGAAATTTACCCATGGTTGGCTTCCATGATCTGTTATGTACTTATCTTTCTGGACATCTCGCCTTGGTTAAATGTAGTAGCCAAGATACCTATTTGATTAAACTTATAGGCAAAATCCTAAATCAACACGAACCAGCTTCTATTCAATTTGTCGAACGACTTTCAGATTTTGATGCGGTAATTGCTACAGGAAGCGATAATAGTGCTCGATATTTTAATGCATATTTCGGAAAATACCCACATATCATTCGGAAAAACCGATCTAGCATTGCTGTTCTTACTGGAGAAGAAACCGATCAAGAACTAATTAATTTGGGAAAAGATGTTTTCGATTATTTTGGTTTAGGGTGCAGAAATGTTTCTAAATTATTAGTCCCTGAAGGATTTGATTTCATCCGATTAGGAGATCTTTGGACTTCCTTCCATACAGTTATTAATCACCATAAATATGCCAATAACTACGACTACCAAAAATCCATCTATTTAGTAAACAACGAAAAACACCTAGATTTCGGATATTTATTATTGAGAAAATCACCCCTACTAGTCTCTCCTATTTCAGTGTTGTTTTACGATCATTACACTAATGCATCCGATGTGATTGAATACCTTGATAATAACCAAAACAAGCTTCAATGTATCGTTGGAAACAACCAAACAATAGCGATGGGAAAGACACAACAACCTGAATTATGGGATTACGCTGATGGAATTGACACAATTAGTTTCTTGTTAACTTTGTAAGTTAAACGTAATTTGAATGAGGTATACAATAAAAAAGCCGCTTTAAACAAGCGGCTTTTTTATTGTATGATTAATATTTCTTAGTTACCTGGTTTTACACCTCGTTGTATTTCTACCCATCCTCGAGTA
>JAHEMU010000310.1 GCA_024643485.1 Cytophagales bacterium | reverse complement strand
CACCAATGGTAGTTACAATGATAACCAACCAGAAGAAATCAGAAGTTAAACTGTATTGCTCAAGATACGGAGCGTTTTCCTGAACCCAAGGAGCTATTCGGTCAGCAGCGAAGTGCCCAAAAGCCGTCACTCCAAAGCATATTCCAAGAATCGTCATTAAATCCGTCACTGAAGGAATTCTGGCAATCCCCAGACTAAAGTCTTCCATTTTCTTTTTCAACCTATTAATTGCGCTATTATCCGCTTTCAGCCAACCATCCACTTTATCGGCCTTCGCTGCACCTATTAATAAAAATGCCATCCACACTTCAGCAACAATTACATCGACAGTAATCATGACCGAGTATAGATCATTATCCGGCTTAAACATTTCATACATTGCTGCTTGATTGGCTCCTCCTCCTATCCAAGACCCAGCAATGGTAGTCATGCCTCTCCATACTGCCATACTATCAGCTCCTCCCACAATTGAAGGGTCTATCATGGAAATTATTAATATCGCAATAGGACCTCCTAAAACAACTCCTATGGTTGCTGTTCCAAACATGATAAGGGCTTTAGGACCTAATTTCACTATTTCCTTTAAGTCAATAGAGATCGTAAGTAATAATAAACAGGCTGGTAATAAATATCGAGACGCTACAAAATACAATTGAGAATGTTCACCATCAACTATGTGAAAAGTATTGAGAAGTGATGGCACAAAATAACACAGCAACAGCATAGGTACCACTGAATAAAACTTTTTTAATCCGCTATGATTACTTGAACTGGTAATAAATATTGCCGCGAGTATTATCATTAAAATACCAAATACTACGGCATCATTTGTTATTAATGCAGTGTTTTCATTTTCCATGTCGGAAAAATACTATTTTATTTTAAAAAATCTAATTCAACGGATTCGAGAAATAGCCGTTGCAACCTATTTTTCAACTGCGGAAAAGACCATTCGTTTAAAATCGCCAGAAACAGGGTCACCGGTTCGTTGGGTCTGTTTCATTACAATTCCAATGATATTAAGTTCAGGATCAGCAAAATAATTGGTATTAAAATAGCCTCCCCAAGTAAAAGTACCCTCACTTCCTTGTCCGCCAACATTTTCACCTGACGCATCCAACACTTCAAAGGCTAAGCCATAGTGGCTATTATCCCATTTTGCAGCAGGTTGCAACCCCATAATTGTTTTTATTGTGGTAGGGCTTAGAAAACGATGTCCGTTGAACTCGCCTTTATTCAAATACATTTGAAGGAATTTAGCATAATCCAGCGTGGTACTCGATAATCCGGCGCCTCCTGAGAAAAACATTTTTTCGCCCTTAATTGGATAATCTGGATCATAAAAAGTAACGGGGTAGTGAATCCAATTCCCATCCGGTTTATATTGAACGGGCACTAATCTGCTATAATTGGCTTCCGGCTGATAGAAACCCGTGTCATTCATACCCATTGGATCAAAAATACGCTCTTTCAAAAATTGATCAAATGGCATGCCTGACAATATTTCGATGAGGTACCCCATTACATCCAACCCCTCGCTATAAACGAAAGCCGTTCCAGGTTCGTGGTGCAAAGGAAGTGTTGCCAATTTTTTAACGCTTTCTTCGATGGTTATCGCCTCTGTTGTGAATAAATCCGTTACTCCGGCTTTTGCATAAATCTTTTTGTAATCACTATTATCAATAACTCCATATCCAATCCCAGAAGTATGCGTCAATAAATGACGAAAAGTAATTTGCTTTTCTGCCGGTTTTGATAAGAAACTTGAATCCCCTTCATTTACAGAAATGAAAATTTGCGGGTCTTTAAATTCGGGAATAAAGTCGGAAATAGGCTGATCCAATCCAAATTTACCTTCCTCCCACAACATCATAGCTGCAGTCGAAGTGATCGCTTTCGATTGGGACGCGATTCTAAAAATATCATCTACCTGAAAACTGCGGTCATTCACTACATCAGCTTTACCAAATGCCCTATGATATATGACCTCGCTATTTCTTACAATTATTGCAACCGCGCCAGGGATTTTATTTTCTTCAATATTTTTTTCAATCATTTGATCGATTTTCGTCAATCGATCTTCAGAAAATCCATTGGCTGCAGCCGTTCCTTGCTGTAAAGTTAATTTGGTCGATGGCGTTGATGGCTTATTTTCTACACAAGAAATCAAACCAAGAATTAATAAAACAGCAAATAATCGTAGAGAATACTTCATTGGTAAAGTCTTTTGGGTGATTTATTCAAAAAGATAGCTAAAAAGGTAAATAAAACCTATTACCACACCCACAATGGAGAAGAAATTTGATCTCCGTATACAGATAAATCGATTATATAATTGCTTTCAACTCACTCAGCATCATCGCTGTTGCTCCCCATACTATCTCATTTTCAAAATCAAAATAAGGTGCTTTTATACGATAGGAGCGTATATTAATAGTCGTTTCTTTAACCGTATCCGGATTGAGTAACCCAGATATAGACCCATGCAATATCTTTGAAACTTCGCGTTCTTCAGGAATCAATTCGGGGCGCGAAGGAGAAATTCCTACTACAGGGAACACCAAATGATTACTCACAGGTATAAATAATTCAGTCAATTGACCCAGTACCTCCACATGTTTTCGGTCGATTCCTATTTCCTCTTCCGCTTCACGCAGCGCAGTTTCTATGATATCCATGTCCTCCACCTCTTTTCTTCCTCCAGGTAAACTTACCTGACCACTGTGTGTTCCACCGTAATCATGACGTAGAATCATTGGAAACAACCAATCATTTTGATCGGGATAAAATAATATCAACACTCCACTTTCCCTTGCTCCATCACGGGAATTCATATCAAAACGAAGATTGCTCTCCGAGTAGGCCATCATTTTTTTTTGTACTTCTATACCGGGCAAAGGCCCGGCTAAATTGGTAGAAAGTCTATTTTTTAGTTCATCATACGAAATCATCGGCAATTAATTTCGGTTAATAACTTGCTGTGCCACTCCTTATTTTCTATACTTAACTTGAAATACTCACATGATTTATTCGTTTCGTCTAATTTAGCATATACGGTACCGATCATCCAGCAAATATCTTCAGTAAAAGGATCCATTTCTATTGCTTGAAGTAATAAACGCAGGGCATCTTGATATTCTCCCTTTAAAAAATAAAACCAACCTTTATTGCGGTAACTCCAAGCATTCATTGCATCAAGGGCGATACTACTATCAATATCCTGCACTGCTTCGTCTAACCGCCCGAGAAGCAAAAAGATATACCCCCTATTATTCAAATAATACGGTTGTGCGGGAGAAAGTTCGATCGCTTGGTTGACTTGCGTTAACGCACCTTCATAATCACCATTTAAGGTATAAATCATGCTTACCCCATTTAAGGCTTCCGCTTTTACTTCGGGAAACTGTTGAGCTTGTTGAAAATCCGATAAAGCAGCTTTTGAATCATTTCGGTAATAATGGACGGTTGCTCTATTGATAAGTATTTCATGATTATCAGGATCTAATTTCATGGCCTGATTAAAAGATTCTAATGCCGCATCGAAATTCCTCAGCCTAGTATAAGCAAGGCCATAGCTAAAAGGAATCACGACCGTATCTGGCTTTATCTGTTCGGCATATTTGAGATCATCCAAGGCTCGATAAAATTGATTCGTCTCATAGTACAGCTTAAAACGGTTAAAATAAGCGGGAAGAAACGTATTGTTACAATTTATTGCATTGGTTAAATAAGTCTCTGCCTCGGTCACCTTGCCATTTTCACTATATATCACTCCTAGATTATTCAAG
>JAHEMU010000309.1 GCA_024643485.1 Cytophagales bacterium | reverse complement strand
TGCCCTTGGAACCTCCTTTTGGATTGTTTTTTCTGTAGTTATTGTAAGTTTTATGTTGTTCGTTCAGCTCTTTTATAGTTCACTAATCCTTCCCCTTTTTAACAAACTAAGTCCATTGGAAGAAGGGGAGTTAAAAAGCGCTATTCTCGCCTATGCTGAAGAAAATAAGTTCAGTCTTTCCAATATTTTTGTCATTGATGGGTCTAAACGATCAAAAAAAGCAAATGCATTCTTTATGGGGTTAGGCAAAAGGAAGAAAATTGTTCTTTATGATACCCTGATTCAAAATCATACGATAGAAGAGTTAGTGGCTGTACTCGCGCATGAAATGGGCCACTATAAAAAGAAACATATTATATCCGGAATGGTATTATCAATACTGCAAATAACTTTTACCTTATTTGTTCTCAGCCTAATGGTATTGAATACGAATTTGTCAGTCGCCTTGGGAGCTCAACAACTCTCCTTCGCGGTGAACTTGATCGCTTTCGGAATTCTGTATTCCCCAATTTCAAAAGTGACAGGAATATTAATGAATATTTTTAGCAGGAAAAATGAATATGAAGCCGATCATTTCGCCAAAACCACCTACAATGGCAAAGCACTAGCCAGTGCGTTGAAAAAGTTATCAGCAGATAATCTAAGCAACTTATATCCTCATCCTGCAACTGTATTTTTACATTACTCCCACCCTCCTTTACTTAAGCGGTTGGAGGCACTTGAGAAAAATTAAAGTGCTTTCTTCCAGTCGTCGGAACTAGAAATGTGCAATGCCTGATCTTTTTCGATAATAAAATCGACTACAATTTGATCACGGCAACCCTTAAAAGAGTTTTTTGAGGTGCTTTTTAATAAAATAGGGTATGAAAATCCATATTCTCGAGAAAATTTAACCGGTTTTCCATTATCATCAAGGATGAAACCCCATTCAAACTGTATAGGATCACTGGTACATCCCGAGACGGGAAATACCAGTTGATCATATTTATATTCTCCAGTACCGTTCTCATTTAATTTTAGAAAACCAGATTTTCTTCCTGCATACTTACCAATAAATTGGGATTCGACCTTAAAAGTAGTTTTTACCTTTTTGCCATTATAATCAAATTCTCGAATTCCATCATTTTGAGTAAATGAATTAAATAGGAGAAAGAATGATAGAAGAAAATTCATATACAATTAATTAAAACGGTAATACGTCGTCGTCAGAGGGAGGCGGAGTGAAATCCATATCCGGTGGAGGCGCTCCTGCTCCCGAGCTATTTGATGCACTTTCCACTTTCCAAGCTTGCAATGAATTGAAGTATTTAGTTTGCCCTTGCTTATCCACCCACTTTCTTCCTTTTAAGTTAAAATGTATCACCACTTCATCATTTGGCTTAAATTGATCCATAATCGCACAACGATCTTGAATCAATTCAAATTTCACGAATTCGGGATACGTCGGATTTTCAGCGTATTCTACAACAAACTCTCTTTTCTTAAATGTTTCAGTAACGTTAACTGTTGGTTCTAGCTCAACAATCCTTCCTTTAATGTCCATAACTAATCTTAAAATTTTTAATTCTTCAAAGTTAAAACTTATATCTTAATTGAATTTTCAATCTGCCATTTTTATTTTGATTTGATGGACTAATTTGTTCTACTTTTTCAAAGTATCGAACGTCAGACCATTTCAGCCAACAGGTAAGACCCGCGCCCAACGTCCATTTAGTATATAAATAATAGCTCCATCCATTGCCCTGAAAAGCGGGAATACTGAAAGCCGACCAAGGTTCCTTTTCATATATGTATTCTCTATTTTGATATTCATCAATGGTAAAAGACATGACCCTACCACTCATTTGCCCCCTCCCCTTACTATGGGTAGTTTCAAAAGAAACGAGCGCACCTTTTGAAGTTTCCATTGAATGATTAATTGTATTCGTTTGAATCCTACTTTGAATGGTCCACTCACGCGAAGGTTTATAGGTAATCATTAATCGATTATTTGTTTTGTCCCGTAATTCGGGAGTGGATATCAGCAAGCCTTCCATTTTTGAATCGAGAAATTTGAGCTCTTTTCTCCACCTAAGGGATAGGGTGAAATTGTTACTAACTTTCCAATCCATAATGGATAACCACTCTCTACCTGAAGAGGGAGCACTGGATTGATAATACAACCAAGGAAATCGAAAAACATCTAGGTAAGAAGCTAATTCAACTGACTTTGATACATTCCACTTCCACCCAAAATAACTTCCAAATTCGCCATTTAGGGATGTTTTTTCACTTAATGAATTGGATAAAACGGAGTAAAATGAGGGTGAATATCCTCTTAAATGAACAGAGAAGTCAAAAGATTTCCCCATGGGTTTTATCATTCCAACCACCCCTCCCCAACTTTTAAAGCCCGTTCTTGCCCATTCAGAAAAGACCCAACTATTCCCCAAATGAACATCAGCAAATATGGAGGTTGCCTTAAAATTAGCTCCACTAGGTAAAAAGGCATTTCTCAATTCTTCAATTGGGCGATAAGGAATGTTAAAAATAACCTCCGAATGGGTAACTCCTACCTGAAGTTGTTTCCATGTTCTTGATATTATAAAACCAAAAAGCTGTCTGTTTAAGTTGCCTTTACCCTTGAAATCGTCGAAATCTCGATGTAAACCAGACGCATTGATGCTGGAAAAATACGGACCTTCATCCGAAGTTTTTATGGATGCATCGTGGTGAGTGTTTGAGTAAAATGGTATGAGTTGAAATTGCTTCGAGAGCTGAAATTTCGCACTTAACCCTCGTAAATATCCGATGGGGGAAGAAGCAGAAATGGGCCTTAAATCTGCCCCTATATTTTTTACTGAAGTAATGGTAGATGATCCTTTCCCCAGGTGTAATCCACCTCCAAATACAAGTCCTTCTCCTGCGTTTAGGAGATAGTCGCCAATTATTAATCGATCTTTCTTGGCGTTTAAACGAACATCGACATAACCAGAATAATGATCATACCCGTACATTGAAATGGATGGATTCCACATTAAAGGCTCGCCGGCTTGTTTTTTCATAATAAGTCCGACATCCGTTTTATGACCCGTATGTCGCATCCGATTAACACTTTCCACCCCTGTGGATTTCCATTCTACGCGCGTCAATAAATAGGTAGAAGTAGCTTTGGAAATAGCAGCCTCTTGCAAATCAACTTCCAAAAAAGGCAGTGCTCGTTGCCATTTGTACCAGGGGATAGTTGGTACGTGTTGCAATTCAAGAAGTGAAAATAATGGTCCTGAAACCGCAATAAAATTCAAAATTTGAGCAATTTCACTTTCATTGAAAATACCAAGCGACATAAAATCTTGCGCTTGGGCATGATTTACATCAATTCGAATTATATAATCGTCTAACACATCTGAATTCAACTCTTCAAGCAGATTTTCATCTACATTAATTGAGAAATTTTCTGCGTCCGTCTGACTTCGTGCTTCAAACATTAAAATACTTAATGCGAATAGTAGGTACCTTCCCATCGGTGGCTTCCCCCCAAAGCCGGATCATCTGCAAATTGATAAAGCATGTGAAAACCACTCCCCGTCATTCGAAAGCCCAAGGAAAAGCGCAAATACTCACCACCAAATTGCATGAAAATCAGCCCCTTTGGCAGCAATTGATATTGCACCCCCGTATAAATTAACAACGGATAAAATGTTTTCTTTGAAAAGGATAGCGACCACCAAATTTGACTATTCAACTGGTAATATAAACCAGTTTTTATAGTGAAATGGAAGGGATAATGCAGACTACCAACGGCTGGT
>JAHEMU010000308.1 GCA_024643485.1 Cytophagales bacterium | reverse complement strand
CTTGTGCCCAATTGGTAAACCCCGTTTGTTGTAGGTTGAATGTAATGGATGCATCAGTTGCCCAAGTGCTATCCTTTTTTTGCTCTTCAATCTCAGTTTGTGAAAACGAAGCGATGCTCATTGAAGTGAGAATCAAGGAAAATAGCCATTTCATTGGGAGGGAATTATTAAAGGTGATGTTTTTTTAATTCGTCAAGTGCTATTTCAGTTAACGGCTTTGTAATAAATCGAATAACATGATTGTTATTTACGATTTTATCAATATCTCTTTTATTATCAGAACTCGAGAGAATGATCACCTTACATTTATCTTTTACTGTATCATTGAATTTTTCAAACTCATAAAGGAAGACAAATCCATCTACAATGGGCATATTGATATCCAAGAATATTAAGTTTGGCAACCTATCGTAGTTGTTCTCATGTTCTTTTAGATAGTCTAAAGCGCTTTTGCCCGAGTTTTTCACTTCCACTTCGTTAGCAAACTGGGTTATTTCGATAATACGTTTACTGATAAAATTGTCAGTTTCATTATCGTCTACAAGCATGACAAGGTCAATTGCCTTCATATCTCTCCAAATTCAATTCAATATCAAAAATATTTAAATACTTTTAAAATGTTAGACAATCTTTGTGTTAAAAATTTTTGAAGTAATAAATATTTAAAAAATACATCAATATTCCTTATTTACTTACTTTAATGGACTCTCCAATTTTTAAGTGGTAATCTAACTTATTATTCCAAAGTAACAAATTATCTACACTTACATTATATTGACGTGCAATTTTATATAAAGTTTCCCCAGGAAGTACTTTATGAATAATAAATGCCGAATTGTCGTCTAAATAATAAACTAAGTACTGTCCTATATATATTTTATCGTTTACACTGAGTTTATTCCATTGAATTAAAGCTGGCACTGGTATATCGTATAATTTACTAATACTGTAGTACGTCTCACCTTTCTTCACCGTATGAATTTTCTTGGTTTTCCCTACGTATGGATATATCACCTCCGCGTCATCTTCGCTTTCATCGATACTAACATTTTCATTTTCTTTTGGGTAGGTATCTAAAACGGGTTTTGTTTCTTGTTTGACCACAATTTCTTCTTTTGTGGTTACCTCAGGAGGTGGGCTTTTAATGCTTTTATTCTCCTTTTTGTTTTCCAAGGAAGCTTCGATAATGTGTGAAGCATCTTCGTCCACCCCAGGAGATTTCTTTTCAATATGTGAATATTCGATAGGGACTTCATCCGGACGAATATATCTCAACCAAAGGACGCGGCCAGTTTGAAGTTTTTCATTCGAAGCAATTCTATTTTTTGCGACCAGTTTATCGAGTCGAATGCCATATTTCTGAGAAATTGACCACAGATTTTCATTTTCTTGTAAAGTGTGATAATGCGTCCCTGCTTTACTTTTTTTCTTCTTAAAGTAATAGACCTGGCCTGCACTTATTGACTGGTTCGCGGATAAATCATTGTATAAGTTGAATTTTCTTCTAGAAATTTCTCCTTTCATTGCCAACGTTTGTGCGTTATCAGTGGCTGAAGCAATAATGCCTGGAAGACCATTTACTCCAATGATATATTTGTGGTCTTTAAATTTGTTATGGTGTATTTTTGGAAAAATAAGGGCTTGACTTGAAAGATTAGGATTTTTTATCGCCTTAATTTCAACGCTGTTTTTTGCAAGTTCGATTTTCGAGGATTCATAGAAACCGGGGAGAATAACGGTATAAGGTTTATCATCTGGTACTTTACTTTTAAGCAACCACTTATTATATTCTTTCAAGTTTTCTTCAGCAAAACCTGTTTCTTTTGAAATTTCACTGAGTGTTTTCCCGTTGCCGTAAATAAATTCAGTTATAGGAGTTGTAGGTGGGTTTTCGACCACATCTCTATAGGCAATTAAATAGGCTAGGAATTTTTTGACATACCAGTAGGTATCATTATCTATGGTGAGATTTCGTTTACCATAATTAGACTCATCAAGGGCGCGAGTGGCTCCTCCAATTCCCATTTGATAGGATTGAAGAGAATAAAGCCAATTATCGAAGGTTTGGTTTGCCTTCTTGAAATATCTCGCAGCAGCATAAGACGAAGCCACGATATTTTTTCTTTCGTCTATATTTCGGTCTACCCGAATTCCCAATTCCATAGCAGTGAAGTCCTTCAGCTGCCAAAATCCAACAGCATTTGCCGAAGAAACAGCGTCAGAAATTAATCCAGATTCTTGAAGTACGAGAAATTTAAACTCATCAGGAACATTTTCTTCTTCGAAGACACGTTCGATTATGGGGAAATAAATGCGTGCTCGCTCTGCTTTTTCCTCAAAATACCGGGGGCTTTTTCTCAATTGGTCTACATCTTTTTGAATGGACCTTTTGGCGCTTTCGGTAAATTTTAGTTTCATTCCTGCAAAATCCATTCGGTCGGGAACCTGGGGAACCTGGGAAAAAGCAACTAAAGTAAAAAGTAAGAAAAATATATTAAGAACAACTTTCATAGTTATCGTTTACGAATGACATTTAACCCATCTCTTACGGGTAGCAAAATATTCTCGACCCTAGGATCATTTTTAATTTTTTGATTAAAGGAGTGGATACTTGTGGTTTCTTTATCGGTGTGTTTTTCTGTATCCAATACTTTGCCACTCCAGAGAACATTATCTGCGATAATAATTCCGCCGGAGTTCAATTTATCAATAACAAGATCGAAATAATTTGAATAATTTTCCTTATCTGCATCAATAAAAACTAAATCGAGGGGGTGGTCAATTTGAGGGATTAGGTTTAAAGCATTTCCAATTTTCAATTCTGCTTTATTATTTATTCCAGCTTTCGACCAATAACCTAAAATGAAAGATTCTAATTCTTCATTGATATCCATGGAAATTATTTTGCCATTTTCTTGTAATCCTTCTGAAAGGCAAATGGCTGAATAACCAGTATAAGTACCAATTTCCAAGATATATTTTGGCCTGATCATTTTAGATAACATGGAGAGGATTCTACCCTGTAGGTGGCCTGAAAGCATTCTTGGACTTAACACTTTTGCGTTGGTTTCCCTGTTTAATTGTTTAAGCACTTCCGTTTCATCTGAAGAAAATTGCTCTGCGTATAAATTTAGTTTAGGGTCTAAAAATTCCATGTTATTCAGGTTGATAAATGAGTGTACTAAAGGTTGATGGATCAAAAATTTCGATGGCTAGATCTTGTAACTGTTGAGCCGTTATATTGTCAATTTTATTAAAAACCTCTTCAACTGATTCTATTCTGCCAAAGTCGAGCAAGCTTCTTGCCATCATCAGCATGAAACTATTATTTCTTTCTTCACTCATGGCAATTTGGCCCTTTAATTGTTCTCGAATCGATTTCATTTGGTTAATTCCCAAGGGGATGTTTTTCAGATGATTTAATTCTTTCCAAACCAACGACATGCTTTTCTGTAATTGGCGGGGCTCAGTTCCAAAGGAAATGCTCAGTAATCCAGTATCCTCATACGGTGTGTAGCTCGATTCAACAGAATAAACATAGCCTTTTCTTTCGCGCAGAGCGAGATTTAAGCGGCTATTCATTGCCGGCCCACCAAGTAAATTATTGAGCATAATAAGGTGAAGCCTGTTTTCAAAATTGATGGGGTAAGAAGTTCGACCTATGGCACAGAGCGCTTGATTTTGAGGTTTTAGTACCTTTTTATCGTTCCTTATATAGTCATTGAATGGCTTTCGTGCTGAAGTTCTTTTTTTAGATTTAATTCCACCAAAATATTTTTCTGCAAAGTAAACTACTTT
>JAHEMU010000025.1:12904-14370 GCA_024643485.1 Cytophagales bacterium | reverse complement strand
TAGGTAGTTGGGAGTGGCGTTCTTCTAAAAAAGACACGTTAAATGTAGCTTTTAATTCAGGAGATGAATGGTATTTTGCAGTAGATGTACTTAATGGAACTTCTTTGGAAGGTGATTTAGGAATATCATACGCAGGATACAATTACACTTATGGTACCATTAAAATGACCAAAGTAAATTAATTTATAAACAGAAATGGTGACTTTATTACATGTGACCATTTCTGTTTTCAATTTCACTTCCTATTTTGTTAGGATTATTTGTATATTGTATTCACATTAAATCGTCAACTACACAGGCTTATTATCTCAATATGTTTACCATGAGCGAATTACAAAAAAATATTTACGACAATGCCAAGTCTCATTTTCTTGGTAATTTTCCAGACAATTTACCAATTGAACAAGCTTATGTACATATTGGAATGTATTTAGGATGGATAATTGATGCTGGCTTATATTCTGAACACTTCGAAGATGAAGCAGATATTCAAATTTTTAGATTTAAAAGAAGAGAAATTTCTTGTACTATCCTCAGTGAAATTTGGGATGGATATTTAGGTCATGAATTATTCAATCGCGAAGGAAACATGTTTACCTATTATTATTACGGGGGTGGTCTTTATCACACAGATTATGATGCCCTATTAGTTAAAGATCTTCCATCCATCTATCATGTAAAAGATACCTGGGAACATTACGAGAAAATCAAAAGTAGAATTGAAATGAGATTTGACGATTGGAAGAAATTAATTAAAGCTTAAAAAGAACTGATTTTATTCAGCTTTACTCCCATCTGTTAATATCTCTAGGAATAATGCCCCTTCATTTGCAGGGGCATTCATGTTTATAATCAATCCACCTTGCTGAGTAAATTGAATATACGTTGGTGGTTGTTCCACCACATAAAAGTTATTCCATATCACTCCCGTTGATTTGTCTATTTTTATGACATTTAAAGGTATTCCTACCTCTGAAACAGCTTCCGTTGGCACAGTCGTATCGTTAGTTTCTACAGGGATACTTTTTGAAGTCTCCACCTTATTAACATGGCTCTTTATCGTGACTCTCTGATTTGAGTAAATAACAATAAAAACAGTTTTTCCAGTTGCATCCGCTTGACTTAACATCAATAAATCATTGTGTGTATTTAATATACTGTCTAGGCCCGCTGTATAGTAAAATGAGGTAGTTCTCTCAGGATTTAATTCAACCCAATACGCATTTTTTTGCACTCCTTCATTAAACAATCCCAATGAATACTCTTCTTTAGTCTCAAAGGGATGGTATTTCGTATTGTTTTGCTTTTGATTTAATTCGATAGGAATTCGGATAGAACCGTTCACCATCACAAATGCATTTCTCGCTTCATTATCTTTTAGTCTGTCGCGATACATAAATAATAATGTTTCAGAAAAATTCTTTTTTTCCTTTAAGAAAGCATCTAAACCCGTAAATCCGTTAAAG
>JAHEMU010000025.1:0-12894 GCA_024643485.1 Cytophagales bacterium | reverse complement strand
GTTAAAGCGTTGATCAATAAAATCTTTGTAATTTTTCAGTCCCGCGTCTATATCTGAAGAGGCCAATAATTCGATAGATTTTAATATATCTTCCAAATTGAGAATACGTTGCTTATACGCATCGATTCTACCTCCGATGGAAGAAAGACTATCAGGAATTAACTGTGAATTAATCGTCTTATAATAATTGATCTCGGCTAACCTAAGATCAAAAATTAAGGACGGGATAGGATTTTTATCGAATGGAAGAAGTTGTGCTTTTATCTGATTACTGGTTAAACTTGCCATTTGTTCAGCAGTAAACTTCTTTCCTCCCTTTAACTCACTGAGTACATTTTCTAGTTTACTATCGTAAGAAAGCAAATCATTTTTCAATGGAAGGATTTCTCGCACAATTTTCTCCCTCACCAACGACCCCCAATAACCAAAATTATATACCTCCGATTTTTCCAACGTGAAATCAGAAGCAATTGGGCTTAAATTAAAAGGGTCTGAAATTTCTTTTTCTGCTAATTCAATCGATAAAGATACACCTTGAATGGCAGTAATGTGCTTTTTAAAGGTGTCATAATTTACCTTAAACTTGTCATAATTTTTAGCGAGTGTCTCTAGATTTGAAATGGTCTGTAGACCCGCCTGCAAAAACAATTCTTCAATGTTTTTCTTATTTGAAATAAACGCCTGATAGGATTCAGTTATTTTTTGGTATTGCTCCTGCAAATTTTTAGCTTCTATGTTAACATTCTCAACCGCATCGAAATGGGAATTCACCCAACTCACATAGTCCTCAATCGCAAATTGAATATCAAACAATTTAACACTCAGCTTTCCCGTTCTTAAATCACGTTTTTCAAATTCGGTATAAAATTCATCGTTCTTTTTTACTTCTTTTTCATCTATTAACGCAGTTGCCTTAGCGAAAAATATTTTTGAGGAATCTGTATAGGTCTGAATTTTATCCCAATCACTAAAAATATCCGCTTCTATAATTAATCGCTGGTACATTCTTCCCATTTGAAGATTACCATTTGCATGATCGGCGTTTTTAGGGTCAGCCATAAAAATTCGCAATTGCTGATTGGCCTGATTATACTGCTCTGTTTGTATAAATTCATATACGTCTTTATACTTCACTTTCTGTGCTTGACACAAAAGTGAAAAACTAAAAACAATTACAAATAGACTTAAATGACGAAACATAAAATTAGACGTATAATCAAATTTACAATAAATCGTTTAAAATTGTATTATTGGGAACTTATTGTTACGAATTTTACTTAAGAAAGTTAAAAGAAATGATATGTGGTTGAGAAATTTGATAAAAGAGTGGGGAATCCCAGTGGCTATATTTGCGTTTTTATACTTTACAGGGCTATTTAGTGATGTTGCTGCATTGGCACAGCGTGCTGTATTATTTACAGGCGTCATGAATGTAGATACAGAAAAAGTTGACGATAACCTCGCTGCAGATTTCAATTACAACCAATTTGTGAAAAATAAAAAGGGAGAATTGGTTTCTCTTGAAAAGTTTAAGGGGAAAGTAATATTTATAAATATATGGGCTTCGTGGTGTGCACCTTGCAAAGCGGAAATGCCTGGGATTTCTGAATTATATGAGGATTTCAAAACAGATAAAAACGTTGAATTTGTGATGCTATCTATTGATAGAAACGAGGCTTCCGCACATAGATATATGGAAAAAAATGACTATTCTTTTCCCTATTATTTATGGACAGGTCAACTAAATGAACAATTGGCTGTACCGTCAGTTCCCACTACATTTGTGGTGTCAAAAAGCGGAAAAATAATTAAACAAAACGTAGGTATAGCTCGTTACAACACAAAATCCTTCAAGAATTTCATACAGAAACAAGCCAACCTTTAGATTTTATTCCTTCGTTTGTTTATTTTTTCTTTGCGAATTTCTTTTTCTTTTCCGGCGCAGCAGCAGCTAATTCCTGGCATTCTTCTAAAGTTAATTCCTCAGGTTTTTTATCCTTAGGTATTTTAACATTTTTCTTTCCAGCCTTGATATAGGGGCCGTATCGTCCATTGAGCACCTGAATATCTGTGCCTTCAAAATCAAGAATGATCATATTCGCCTCTGTTGATCGCTTTAACTCAATGATTTCGATAGAACGTGCTTCATCAATGGTGTGGGGGTCATCCTCACCTGTGATCGAGTAAAATTTACTCGCATGGCGTATGTATGGACCAAAACGACCAACACTTGCTACAATTTCACCTTCTTCAAAAGTTCCTACTGTTCGTGGTAACTTAAACAGTTCGAGAGCATCTTCAATGGTAATGTTTTCTATAAATTGATCATTTCTCAATGAAGCAAACTTAACTTTTTCGCCATCTTCTGGGTCACCAATTTGAACCAAAGGACCAAAACGCCCCATTCTTGTAATCACCACTCTTCCAGAAGCAGGATCTTTACCCAATTCTCTTACTACCTTGATATCCGATCGGTCAATATTAGAAGTCTGTTCAACTCTTGTATGAAATGGAGTATAAAAAGACTTGATCATATCAGCCCATTCTAATCCACCCGAGGCAATTTCATCAAATTCCTTTTCTACATCTGCAGTAAAACTAAAACTGGTAACATTAGGAAAATGTTCTACCAAGAAGTCATTCACCAACATTGCCATGTTAGTTGGGAAAAGCTTCTTTTTTTCTACTCCGAAGGTTTCCGTTTGCTGTGAGGTAGATACTTCATTACCTTTTGCTTTTGGATTTAAAACCACTGATAAAAATGATCTCTCTTTTCCATCCCTATTTTCTTTCACCACATACCCTCTTTTAAGGATAGTGGAAATGGTTGGCGCATAGGTAGAAGGACGTCCAATGCCCATTTCTTCCAATTTCTTAACTAAGCTCGCCTCAGTATATCGGGCAGGATGCCTAGTGAAAGATTCTCTTGCATTGATAATATTTAGGTTTAGCTCATCCCCTATCGATAAAGGTGGGAGCATTCCTTTTTGGTCTTCATCATTTTCATCATCTGACGATTCCATGTATACTTTCAAAAAACCATCAAATCGAATCATTTCACCAAATGCAGAAAATAATACGCTCTCTTGATTGGTCGAAATCGTAGCCGTTGTTTTTTCCAGCTGAGCCTCTGCCATTTGAGAAGCAATTGCTCTTTTCCAAATCAACTCGTATAACCTTTGGCCATTGCGATCATCACCTGCAGATTTTCTGCCGAAATTAGTAGGTCGAATGGCTTCGTGAGCCTCTTGTGCTCCACTTGAATTTGTTTTAAAATGACGTTCTTTATGGTATTGATTCCCAAAATCAGAAATAATTTGACTTGCCGCACCTTGAATTGCATCGTTAGATAAATTCACTGAATCCGTTCTCATATAGGAGATCATACCGGCTTCATATAGCTTTTGAGCCACAGTCATAGTCTGGGAAACTGAAAATCCAAGTTTTCTGCTGGCTTCCTGCTGAAGTGTACTTGTTGTAAATGGAGGAGCTGGTGATTTTTTAGCAGGCTTGGTCTGTAAATCCTTAATATGATATTTGCTGCCCACTAAACTTTTTAATATAGCTTCAGCTTCCTCAACGGTTTTAATCTTTTTAGCTAATTCAGCTTTTAAAACTGCCTTTCCTATATTAAATTCTGCAACTACTTTAAAAGTAGATTCAGCTTTGAATTGATCTATTTCTCTTTCGCGTTCGACTACTACACGTACCGCTACACTTTGAACTCTACCTGCACTTAAACCCGTCTTTATCTTCTTCCACAAAATGGGGGAAAGTTCGAATCCAACTAATCTATCTAAAATTCTTCTTGCTTGTTGAGCATTTACCAAATTGATGTCTATACCCCTGGGCGATTTTAACGCATTTTCAATTGCATTTTTCGTGATTTCTCTAAAAACAATCCGTCTTGTTGTTTGATCATTTAAATCCAAAACCTCCTTTAAATGCCATGAAATTGCTTCTCCTTCGCGGTCGTCGTCACTCGCTAGGTAAACCATCTCTGCTTCTTTGGATAATTTCTTGAGATCCTTAATCACGTTTTTCTTATCCGCACTAACTTCATAGGTCGGTTTAAAATCGTTTTTAATATCGATAGCCATATCACCTTTCGTTAAATCCCGAACGTGACCATAGCTTGAAACTACCTTAAAATCCTTCCCCAGATACCCTTCAATAGTTTTTGCTTTCGCTGGTGACTCTACAATTACCAGATTTTTAGACATAAATATCCCTCCATTTCTAAGATTTTGAACTCCAAATATCCGTAAAAATTTTAAATTGCAAAGAATTAAGCGCTTTAAACACAAATGTCAGATCTACATCTTTACCTTTTACGTCACGCAAGAACACTCGAAAGAGAAGGAAATCAACACGATTTTGATAGATTCTTGAGTCCAGTTGGACTTCAAAATGCCACGCGAATGGGCATCTATTTAAAGCAGAACTCCATTGATTTTGACATTATTGTTAGTAGTCCTGCTGATCGTGCAAGAAAAACAGCCGAATTAATTGCCGAGCAAATTAAGAAGGACACCAAAACAATTCATTTCAATGAAGAAATTTATGAAGCTTCGGTTAGAAATTTATTAAAAACAGTAAACTCTCTAAAGAATATGTGGGAAAATGTGCTAATTGTAGGTCACAATCCTGCAATCAGTTATTTAGCAGAGTATTTAACCGGTGAGGCCATTGGGTCTATTACTACCTGCGGACTCGTTCACCTTACTTTCAAGAACATGAGCTGGGATATGGTAGGGGAAAAATCAGGTAACCTCGTATCTTATTTAACACCAGATTCATTAAATTTTTAAATTAGTTTTCACTGCTTCTAACTGAATTAATTTGACCAGTCTATTACCATATAACACCTTTGGCTTTGACATTTCAGCTCAAACGTTGCTACCTATTCATTCAGAAGAGCATATTCAATCTCTAGTTCAAAGTGGCTTATTTAAAAATGACCATTTTATATTAGGAGGAGGAAGTAATGTCCTTTTTACATCAGATTACCCCGGGACGGTTCTTTTAAATCAAATAGCAGGCAAAGAAATAAAGGTAATATCTGATGAAATTGGGATCATCTCATTTGGAAGTGGTGAGCAATGGCATGAATGTGTATTGTATTCAATCGAACATGGATATTCGGGAATCGAGAACCTTTCATTAATACCCGGTAGTATTGGCGCTGCTCCAATTCAGAATATAGGAGCCTATGGAGTAGAATTAAAAGACGTTTTTCATTCGTTACAAGCTATAAATTTACACACAGGTGCATTGAAAACCTTTCACGCTGATGAATGTGAATTTGGCTATCGCGATTCCATATTTAAAAGAGAAGAAAAGGGAAATTATTTCATCACAAAAGTCCAATTACGACTTTCAAAAAAGTTCCAACCAAACATCTCATACGGAAATATCAAAGAACAGCTGAGCCTCAACGGAATTGACAAACCAACTGCCAGGGAGGTGAGTAATGCAGTCATTCAAATAAGACAAACAAAATTACCCGACCCTCGAAAAATTGGAAATGGAGGTAGTTTTTTTAAAAATCCGATTATTACTGAACAACAATTTAAGAGTTTGAAGGAGGAGTACAGTGAAATTCCTTCATACCCGGCACCAGATGGCATCAAAATACCAGCGGGTTGGTTGATCGAACAAACAGGTTGGAAAGGATTTAAAAAAGGAACAGTAGGCGTACACCAAAATCAAGCGTTGGTATTAGTTCATTTTGGAGGAGGTAAAGGCATTGAAATAAAAAATCTTTCCAAAGAAATCCAACAATCCGTATTTAATAAATACCACATTCACCTTGAGCCTGAAGTAAATATAGTTGGCATTCAATGAACATTCTCATTTATTCCTGCCGTTTGAAAATCTTCAACTTCAATAGTAATGTGATTAAACTTGGATTGCTTACCAATTTCTCGGATTTCTTCTTTAATTTCTGAAATTTCTTTCAAATCCAAGTTATTTTTAACTATGACATGAATGGTCAGAATGGCTAACTCTTCGTCCATTGACCAACCGTGAATATCACTTACATCATGAATCCCTTGAAGTTGTAGAATTTTCAATTTCAAATTAGCCATATCCACACCACTGGGTACCCCTTGCAAAATTAAAATCAAACATTTTTTCAATCTTTTGACTGCCTGCCAAGAAATTATTATGGTAATAAAAATCGCCAAGATCGGGTCTATCAAGGGGAAATCAAAGAAATAATGAATACATCCTCCAACTAGAACTGCCACCCAACCCAAAACATCCTCTAATAAATGAAGTGAAACCATTTGCTCATTCATTCCCTTTTTTCCATGAAATTGAAAATAAGCAATTCCATTAAAAAGAATCCCTCCTATTGCCAACCCTATCATCCCTAGCGCTTGTGGATTTCCTGGATGAAACAAGCCGGACAACGCATGATAAAGTACAATACCGCTTCCCACTAATAGGATTAATCCATTAATAATAGCGCCGAGTATTGAAAATCGCCTATACCCGAAAGTAAAGCTATTGTCCACTGATCTTTTTGATACTCGGTTAAAGTACCAACCTAATGCTAAGCTGATGCTATCTGAAAAATCATGAATAGCATCACTTACTACCGCAATACTTCCAAAATAAATTCCGCCAAAAAGTTCTACAAATGAGAATATTAAATTAATCCAAAAAGCACCTGCAAACCCAGAAGAGTGGTGGCGGTGATCATGCGTATGTGAGTGGTGCTCGTGCATTTCATTTAGGAGTTAGTCTCCACAAATGATTTAAAATCTTCCATTAATTTATACGATTGCTTTTCAAAAGAAGAAGGAAACATAAATCCAATAATTTTCATGACCCCACTTAGCTTATATTCATTATCAGATCTCCATAATGTGGTATTCTGATCCAGTTCATCAAAATAATTTTCAATTTTATTTAACACTCCTTTTGCTTGGTAAGTCCCATGCATGTGGATAGGAAGATTGTTTTCTGTTATCGTCTCGATCATTTCAACCTTTCTTTTCCCCATTAGATAAATGAGTTTTGATACTGCACCTTTCTCACCCGGCACACCGCTTACATGTTCGAAACTTACTAGTTCCTTTTGCCATTTCGACATATTTTCTACATTATCAAACAATTCTATAACCGTGGATCGGGGTGCGTTTATTTCTATCTCGAGCTGAAATTTCATGTAGCAAAAATTTAATTTTCTTGAAGATTTATTTTAGCAGCATTAATACTACTATCCATTCTCGCTTTTACTTGCATAATTTTATCAAAACTCACGTTCAATTTTTTCATACGGATTTCAATATTTAAACTATCCGAGGGCTTAACGGATTCATTTCTCATCCAATCCATCATCAAATCATCCGCTGCATCTAATTCTGAAATAATTTGCTTGATAGCTTCCATTCTCACCTTATTCACCTCCTTAACCCCCGTCTCCATTCGAGTCAATTCTTCTTTTAATTGAATTTTCAACTCCATCATTTCATCAATTTTTGGCATAATCTCATTATGTACATCAATTACCTGTATATAAAATGAATCCACTTTATTCAAATGGTCATCTATAGCAACCTGAGCTTCCTTTTTTAAATCAGAGCACGACCAACCACCTACAATTAGTACAATTATCAATATTTTTCTAAGCATAATTTAAGTTAATGAAATTTAGCCAATTCTATTTAAATAATTCATTCAATATTTCTCAAACCACCATTACCTAATTATATTGAGAAACCAAACCGAATATTATGAAGAAGAATTTTACTACTAGGAGAAATTTCATTAAAACCACCGCTCTTTCCCTCGCCGGAATAAGCATTGTTCCTCGCCATGTCTTGGGTGGACCCGGTTTTATTGCCCCATCCGACCAATTAACAAAAGGAATTATAGGAGTTGGTTCCATGGGAAGAGGACATATTGATTATGAGGGTACTCGTGTTGTAGCCATTTGTGATGTAGATCGAAATCACTTGGATTTAGCTCAGAAAGCGATTGGAAATCCAGTTAAAACCTTCTCCAATTTCAGAGATTTGTTAGCACTTCCAGAAGTTGATATCGTTCATATAGCAACACCGCCACATTGGCATGGAATAATGGCCAAAGAAGCCGCAGAAGCTGGCAAAGATATTTGGTGTGAAAAACCCATGACCCGTACAATAGGTGAGGGAATTAAGGTAAAACAGGCTGTCGAAGCTACTGGTAGAATTTTTAGACTTAATACATGGTTTCGATTTGAAGATCGTTTTTATGGGTTTAACACGGAAGTGAAACCGATAAAAAAAGTAGTTGATAGTGGCATGCTAGGTTGGCCACTCACCGTCACTGTAAGTGGCATTACAGGCTTTAATTGGAAATTTTTCTGGAGAGGTAAAACTCACCTCACCGAACAAAAAGTTCCTGAACAGTTAGATTACGAGACTTGGCTAGGGCCTGCTCCATATAAACCTTATAATAAAGAGCGCGTTCATGTTAATTTTAGAGGATATTGGGATTATGATGGTGGTGGACTTGGTGACATGGGGCAGCATTATCTCGATCCAGTTCAATATGTATTAGGTAAAGACAATGAAAGCCCAGTTAAAATTGAAGTAGATGCACCTCAACAACACTATGATGCTGTCGGAACCTGGAGAAGAATTACTTATACTTATGCCGATGGATGTAAAATCATTTTGGATGGTGAAAATAAGGATAAAGATGCTGCCTTTATTTCTGGTCCAAATGGAAAGCTTTTCCCAAATATGGTCTCTGATATTCCTAATATTCAGAAAAAAATAGACCAATTACCTGACCCATCGCCTGTCATTACCAACTTTTCTGAGGCTGTTCGTACCCGTCAAAAATTTGCGCTTAACGAAAGTAATGGTTTCAGATCAAGTACTTTGGTTAACCTTGGCATTTTAGCCGTTCGTTTAGGTCGAAATCTTGAATTTGATTCAAAATTATTGCGATTTAAAAACGATGACGCAGCTAATTTATTAATTAATCAACCAATGAGAGGTCCATGGACCATTTGAAAACTGACTTAACTATGAAAACTAATAAATTATACCTTACGGTTATCCTACTATTTTTTATCGGCCTAGTACATACATTCGGTCAAGACCAAAGGACCTTAAATACTAAAGTTGCAGATATTCTGACAGAAATGCCTTCTAATAACAATGATCGCATGAATGTATTGATGAAAACAATGGAAGATGTATCTGTTGAAGGCTGGACGATCATGCTTGATCAATTAGCAAACAATGCCGCTTCAGATGGAAATCAAGCGGTAAGATATGCCTTGACATCATTTGCTCGATACATAGGCGCTACAAATAATAGTACTGTATTAAATAAATTCAACACGCTTATCATAGCTTATTGTACAAAATCAAAGAACCTTGATTTTCAGCGATTTTTATTGATTCCTCTGCGTTATACAATAAACAATGCACAAATTCCATCACTTTCACCCCTTTTAAATAACTCGAATTTAACTCCTGAAGTGTTAATGCTTATTGAAAGCAATAAATCCGAGGAGGCAAAAACGTTTTTAGAAGCCAATTTTTTCAATATTCCAGCTCCATTTAAACCACAACTTATTAAATCTCTCACCCACCTGAGTTCACATAAGTTGACTTCAGATATAATTGAGCTGTTACAAAAAACACCTCTATCTGGAAATGTAAGTTTACACCAAGCAGGGAATGAACATTTATCCTTTTCTACTACACAAGCTTCTTTAAATTATCTAAAAACACAGGCAGCAGCTATTGGTTATTCTCCTGAAAAAGATGAAGCATTTGTTGTACAATCTTTGGTTAATTTTTCAAGAAACACTGCAAATCAAGGCAAAAAAGAACTATCCGTAGCTGGGATTAATGCAATATTAGAAAATTGTACTGCAGAAAATCAACTCAAATATCGATACGAAGCGCTCTCCATCAAAATGGAATCTAAGGTTCCCGATAATTTAGAAAAATTAGTGAGCAAAGAATTAAAAAACAGTGCTTTAGGATATGTTCAACAAGTTATAGCTCTATCCGGAAAAAACAACATTAATATCAGTAGTAAAGTCCTTTTAAAACTCTATAAATCTTCTGAAACTGAGGTTCAAACGACTATTATTCAATATGTTGTTGCACAAAAGAACAGTAAATTACTAAATGATCTAATCGAGTCTTCATCCTCTTTACCAAATGCTCCCCTCTCCTATTTAACCAATGGTTTAGTAGCAGTAGAGGGTGATAAATCCATCGAAAAGCTTCTCTCATTAGCACATAACGAACAATGGTTGGAGCCGAGTTTGAAATCGCTTCAATTGATTGTGTCAAATAAAAACGCATCAGCTCTTTGGGACAATATTTCTTCGCCTTCAGCTCCGTCTTCGTCTATTCCCGGGATTCTAAATCTTTTGGCTGAAAAATCAGGTAATTCATCATTTGATCAATTTATAAAATATACTCAGCATGCTGATGAAAGTGTTCGAAAAGCAGCCGTTGATAATCTTGCTAAAATAGCCCAGCCTGAAAATTTAAGTCAGATTACCGGCTTGGTAAAAAAACTAGGCTCAGATTATAGAGAAAGCCTTGCATCTGCCCTTTCGGTAGCATTAAATCAGATAAAAGATTCTAAAAAACAAAATGAAGCTTTAAAGGAAGTTCTTAAACAAACAAATGATTTGGAGCTCATTTTTAATTTAGCGCCAACGCTTGGAGGTACTGAAAATTTTAAAATGATTCAGAGCTACGAAAAATTTAATGATTACTCAAATCAAGTGAAGCAGTGTTATATTTCTTGGCCAGATGAAGCAGCAATCACTTCATTATTTACACTTTATAAAGCAAATAAAGAGGATGCAATATTTAACTCATTGGTAAATATCATCAATAACAACCCAATTCCTGATACACAGAAGTTATTGTATTTACGGTCGTTGATGGAATTATCAATTAATGATCAGCAGAAAAATACACTTATCCGATCTCTTGGGAGAATACGTACGTACCCTGCCTTTAAATACGTGAGTTCATTTATTAATTACGCTGCATATGAACAGACTACTGCTCGTGCGTTAATGAATATGGCCCTTCCAACACCCCAGGATGACCATGGCTTATACGGAACGGATGTTCGCAATATGTTAAATTTAGTTATTGAGACATTGGCGGGTGGTGAAGTACAATATTCCATCGCGGATATCAATGCCTATTTAGAGAGTATGAATGAATCCGCTGGTTTTACTACCATGTTTAATGGCAAAGATTTATCCGGTTGGAAAGGATATGTAGACAATCCGATTGCATTAAAAAAATTGAATGCAAAAGAGTTAAAAGCCAAACAAAATCAGGCAGATAAAGATCTTAATAAAAATTGGTCAGTAAAAGATGGGCAAATCATGTTTGAAGGTGACGGCCAAAATTTACTTTCCGTGAAAGAATATGGAGATTTCGAAATGTATGTCGATTGGAAAATCACAAAAGGTGGTGACAGTGGTATTTATTTAAGAGGAACGCCTCAGGTTCAAATTTGGGATACATCAAGAGTGGAAGTAGGCGCTCAAGTAGGATCAGGTGGTTTATATAACAATCAAAAGAACCAAAGTAAGCCATCGCATGTTGCTGATAATCCTGTAGGTGAATGGAATAGCTTTCATATTATCATGATTGGTGAAAAGGTGACTGTAGAATTAAATGGACAAACCGTTGTGGATCAAGTCCCATTAGAAAATTATTGGGACCGCAATCAAGCCATATTCCCTACTGGAACGATTGAATTACAAGCACATGGGTCACAACTTGCATTCCGCGATATCTATGTTCGTGAAATAAGTTCTCCAGATTTCGGCTTAACGAATGAAGAGAAAAGGGATGGATTTAAGAGTTTGTTTAATGGAGCCAATTTAGAAGGTTGGACTGGGAATAAAGTTGATTATAGTGCTGAAAATGGAACAATAATTATCTCTCCCAAAAGCGGTGATCATGGAAATTTATACACAGAAAAAGAATACAGTAATTTCGTTTTCCGATTTGAATTTCAATTAACGCCAGGTGCAAATAATGGTCTTGGTATTCACGCCCCTCTTGAAGGAGATGCTGCTTACGTGGGGAAGGAATTGCAGATATTAGATAATACAGCAGACATCTATTCAGATTTGCATGAATGGCAATATCACGGTTCAATTTACGGAGTGGTTGCTGCTAAAAGAGGCTTTTTAAAACCGGTAGGAGAATGGAATGCGGAAGAAGTGAGAGTAAATGGCAATCGTATAACCATTATTCTGAACGGTGAAACGATTGTTGATGCGGACTATGTAAAAGCATCTGCTGCAGGGACACTTGATGGCAATGAGCACCCCGGTATAAAACGGAAAACAGGGCACATTGGATTTCTTGGTCACGGAAGTGTTGTGAAATTCAGGAATATAAGAATAAAGGAATTATAGTTTTTTAAAATTATCAACCAATAAAAAAAGCCATCAAATGATGGCTTTTTTGTTTATAGATTATTTGCTGAAATCTTATTTTATAGCGTAACGAATTGAGAACGCACCACCATCACCTATAAATCCATTATAGCCAACAAGGTTGAAAACCGGTTTCCAATCTATCTGGAATGCTATAGGTGCATTAGGAATAGTGAACTCCAAACCTAAAATTAAATCTGCTCCTATAATAGTATAATTGCTTTTAGCTGGATCATACCAAGGTGCATTTACATCATTATCGTAGGTTCCTATGTGGCCACCAATTCCATAAAACCAGCTCAGACCATCAACATCAGAAATTGCATTATCAAATTCCAACAATCCAGTTATACTAAAACCCTGATATCTTGTTTGCAACAAACCTTCCAAAGCCTTATTTCCACCTGTAAAGTGTTTAACAGTTAAACCATTATACAAACCAC
>JAHEMU010000307.1 GCA_024643485.1 Cytophagales bacterium | reverse complement strand
CTTGGTATAGAGGCTCCAAAATAAACGGCTGCGAATTTGCCTAATTTTTGAAGTTTGTCTTTAAACATAGACTCGTAATCTACCTTCTTTCAATTTAACAATAATTCTTCACTTTTAAGCAAATTTATATACTCAATATATAGTCACCCACAATTCATAAAAAAGTCTCATCTGAACATTCAAATGAGACTTTTTTTTCAAAATGTATTATGCGACTTACGCCATATTGGCAAATACTTGTTGAACATCATCGTGATCTTCCAATTTCTCCAATAATTTATCTAAATCAGCCACCTGCTCTTCAGTTAATTCCTTGGTGTTGTTTGGGATTCGATCAAATCCTGAAGATATGATCGAAAACTCTTTTTCCTCTAAATATTTCTGAAGGGAGCCATAACTTTCAAAGGCTCCAGAAATATAAATTCCATCCTCTTCTTCAAAAACTTCTTCCGCTCCGAAATCGATCAATTCCAACTCCAATTCCTCTACGTCAAGATTGTTAGTTTCAATTTTAAAATTGCACATATGATCAAACATAAATTCAACTGATCCAGAGGTACCTAAGCTTCCTCCGTATTTTGAAAAATTCGACCTTAAATCAGCCACCGTTCGATTGTTATTATCTGTGGCAGTTTCTACAATAACTGCAACACCATGAGGTCCATAGCCTTCAAAAACCAACTCTTTATAGCTGCTTTGATCCTTATCTGAAGCCCTTTTAATGGCGCGTTCAACATTATCCTTCGGCATATTTGCAGCCTTTGCATTTTGTATTACTGCCCGTAACTTTGAATTAGTGGTGGGATCAGGGCCGCCGGCTTTAACTGCAATTACTATATCTTTTCCAATGCGGGTGAAGGTCTTTGCCATCTGTCCCCATCGTTTAAATTTTCTTTCTTTTCGAAACTCAAATGCTCTTCCCATGGTATAATATTTAGAATTGCGACAAATATAAGGAGATTGTTATTTAGTTTAAAACTCTAAATCAATCAAATTATTAATCTTATTTTCAAAATAATGTAGATTCAAAATCAAAACATGAAAGAGATAAATTAATTTATTGAAAGAGTATTAATAGTTTCACTTTGCTAGTGCATTTTTCTTACTGGACACCTTAGTGATCATAATCTAAAATAAATTAATTTATTCCTGAATTATGCGTCCATAAAATCTAAATATTTAGCTAAATTACTAATGAAACAATAAAATATCCAATGATTTACCCCGATGTGTTTCCTGGAGACCTCCACTCACCGGAAGGAAAGGTTTTTACTGCATTAAAAAGAATTTCACACCATTATGAAATTTTTCATAGTCGTAAGTTTACTGCTTTAACCAGACAAGAAAAACCACAATATGAATGTGATTTTATCATTACCGATGGGACTTTTTTATTGGATTTGGAGGTAAAAGGAGGCACTATACGGTTTGAAGGAAGTAGAAATCATTGGACTCAAAATGGACATCACCTCGACAATCCTGTAAATCAAGCCATCTCAAACACGAGCAGTTTATTAAAACGATTTCGTGAATTAGCCAACACCATGCCTTTTGATTGGGCTTTATGTTTTCCGGAAAGTTCAAAACCATCTGATCAATTTTTACCTACGGAAGTAACCGCAACTAAAATCATTGATCAAAATGAATTGATCCATATTGAATCTAAAATTCGTGATATCATTAACGATTTAAAAGATCGATATGGACACCGTACATTGCATAAAAATGATCGAGAGTATACACGGTTTATAAAATCCTTTACCCGAGGGTTTAACTTTATTCAGTCGTTAAAATCTAAAATTGAAATTCAAAATAATCAGTTTATAAAATTAACTGAACAACAGCTTTCCATTATTAAGGGCCTTATGGATAATACCAAAATTTTGGTAAAAGGAGTTGCAGGTTCGGGAAAAACGCTCATCGGTCAGTATTTGGCTGAAGAAGCCGAGGATGAAGGGAAAGTCGTATTATTTCTGTGCTTTAATCGAATTCTGGCAAACCGAATAAAAAGTAGATTACATTGGGACGACCCACGTTGTATAATAGAAACTTTCCATCAGTATGCGGAAAATAGGATAAGTGAAGCTGACAATTCCTGGATTGGTCAACAACAAAAAAACAACGAATTCTTTAATGATATTGTGCCACTTAAATTTCTAGAAATTCAAGAAAATCACCCTAAAAAATACGATTTAATAATAATAGACGAAGGCCAAGATTTCACCGAATACTGGATGGAGGTCATTCTAAATGAGCTCGATGAAGATGGTAAAATGATTATTTTTATGGATTCTGAGCAGAATATATTCAAAAGAGAAATCCCAAATCAATTCAAAAATTTCGCTACCTATAATTTAACCGAGAACTGCCGAAACACTAAAAAAATCACGCAGTTTATCAACCATAAATTGGGAAAACGAATCATCAATAAAGCGGATGTTCCTGAGGGCGATGAGGTCATTGAATGGCGCTTTACTTCTGCACAAAACTTGCTAAAATCTGTTGGAAAGGAATTGAATAGGTTGATCGATGACGAGGGTTTGAACACAGACCAGATAATTATTTTGGTCGATAAGCCATTGGAACATAGCATGTTGAATCAATTCGAACGAATTGGAAAATTCAATTTAAAGGAACTGGGAAAGGAAGCTAAGTTTGAACAAAACACCATTCATTATAGCAATGCCCACCGTTTTAAAGGGTTGGAATCCGATATTGTCATGGTGCTTTATGAACAGCCCTCTGATTTGCAAAACGATTGGTCAAAAAATAAATATTACGTGAAAGCCAGCAGAGCACGGCATCGGTTATATATCATTGAACTGATTGACAAATAGACAAGAGGTTATATCGTTACCGTTATTTCTTTGTGCTCCTCCCCTGTTCTAACCACAATCATTTTAAATACTGGAATTTTTACCCACCCCGGATCTTTACTCAGAGGCTCAGAACTGATGATAATGGCTCGATCGTCTTCATTTGGTTCCACCATATAACAAACCCCATCCTCACACTTATATTTTCGTCCGGAATTCATGTATAGCGAATCCGCATAATCGGGGTTATCCGTTGTAAATCGGACTGCTACTGAGGTATTGCCATTCGATAACACAAAGTTCATATAGGACTTTTCTCCCTGACCGTATTTTTCTGAATAAGCCACCACTCGCTGAAGTGTTTTTTGAATGGCTTGAACCATATGATCATCATCAGAACCAATTTTCAAAAGTTCATCGATAATTAACGCAAAAAGATGTTCAGAATCAGTGGACCCCTTGATCATATTAAAAGCCTCGTCTCCTAAATCAGTGTGTATCCTCCTTTTAAAATATCTAAAGCCGCCGACATCACCATTGTGCATAAACACAAAATTTTGATATTTAAAAGGATGGCAGTTGGTTTCGGAAACTTCCAGCGATTGGGTTGCCGCCCTTACATGGGCCAATATACAACTCGACTCGATGACACGGGATAATTCTTGCAAATTGCGATTGTTCCATGCAGGAGTGATTGATTTAAACAATGCCGGTTCCTTTGAAACATGATGGTTGAACCAAGCGAGCCCAAATCCATCCCCATTCAAAGGTTCATCGCGCTCACGCGCATTAAAACTCTGATTAATCAATGAATGTTTAGGGTCCGTAATAAGAGAAGCGAGCTGAATTGGTCTACCTTGGTATAAAAGTAATCTACACATAGTATTGATACATTATAATGAAATTTACTGCAGAATATTCTTATTACATAGTCAGTATCAATAAATATTATTTTAGAATAAAACAGTAGCATCAATAATTAC
>JAHEMU010000306.1 GCA_024643485.1 Cytophagales bacterium | reverse complement strand
TTATTTTCGCTGTTGTGCCTGTTTTATTCAGCCACCCCCCTGCTTACGGTTGCTCAAGTGCGTCCATTGGTGAATCGCGCCAATGATTCTACCCAAAATATTCGCCCTGTTCGCAATCCCTTGCAGGGAATTAAACCTTCTCCTCTCGACACCCTAAAAGGCGGCGCTCCTTTGGATACGCTAAATTTAAAAATGTCTGAGGATCTTAAAGATGTTATCAATTATTCTGCCAATGATTCAATTGTTACCAGTGTTGACTCAAAAATTGTTCGACTTTATGGTGGCGCCAAGATTATTTATGGCGAAATAGAGCTCGAAGCAGAAGAAATCGTAATCGATTATAATACGAATCAACTTCACGCAACCGGACATTTAGACTCCTTAGGACGAAGAGTTGGGTTTCCTATATTTAAAAACGGTGATGAAGTTTATGAAACAAAAGATATTACCTATGACTTTATAACGAAAAAAGCCCGAATTAAAGAAGTGGTAACGGAGCAAGGGGATGGATTCCTTCACGGAGAAACAGTACTAAAAAATGAAAGAGATGAAATATTAAGTGTAGATAACAGTTATACTACTTGTAATCTTGCCCACCCCCACTTTAGAATTCGTTCTTCTAAAACGAAAGCAATTCCAGATGACAAAATTGTAAGTGGACCTTTTCATCTGGAAATTCTGGATGTTCCAACTCCTTTGGGGTTGCCTTTCGGGATGTTTCCGGCGCCTAAAAAATCTGCCAGTGGAATAATTATGCCAACCTATGGTGAAGAGGCTAGACGTGGATTTTACCTTCGTCAAGGTGGCTATTTCTTCGATTTAAATGAATATATCAAGTTAAGAGTAACCGGCGATCTTTATTCAAAAGGAAGTTATGGGCTGAATGTTAATAGTAATTATAGTGTAAGGTATCGATATAGTGGAAATTTCAACATCTCCATGACGCGAAACAGACTTTCTGAAAAAATTGAAGACCCAACGGTAAGCACCGATTATCAAATATCTTGGAGTCATGCCCCTCAAACCCGTGGGACAGGAAAATTTACCGCTTCTGTAAATGCCGCGACGTCCTCATTTACTCAAAATAATTATTTGGGAGTAAATTATGATTTAAATAGTTCAAACCTGGATAATACAACAAGAAAACTAAGCTCTTCCCTCTCCTACACAAAACAATTTGGCAAAACGCCGTTCTCCATGGGGGTTTCTGCGCGGCATAACCAAGATCTACAAACAAAGCTAGTTGATTTACAACTACCTGATTTCTATGCAACCATGCGATCGATTTACCCCTTTAAAAAGGCTTCTAATAAAGAGGTGTTGAATAAATTGAATTTGAGGTATAACATCAAAGGATCAAATAGAATTACCAATAGATATAATGATCCAGCAGGATTAGTAAGAGATTCCATCATTCCATTTGGTATGGAAACCCTTCCCCGCTTTTTCGAGGACGCAAACAAAGGAATGAGACACACCATTCCTCTCTCCACTTCATTCAAACTTTGGAAATTTAACGTTAGCCCCGCGCTTAACTATGAGGAAAAATGGTATTTTGACAAACTAGATTGGAGCATGAATCAAGCGGGAACGCTCCCAATAATTACCGATACAATCCCTGGGTTCAACCGAGTAATCGATTACTCTGGAAGTGTTAGCTTTAATACAAGAATTTATGGTACCTACTTATTCGAAAAAGGTAAAGTTCAAGCCATACGACACGTCATCAACCCTTCCATTTCTTATAATTACCAACCTGATTTCAGCAGTCCTGAATTTGATTATTACCAAAAATTCCAATTACCTTCAGGTAATGAAGTCTTTAAATCCAGACACCAAGGGTATGTTTACGGTTCAGCATCCTTAGGAGAGGCTCAGTCCATTGGGTTAAGTATTAATAACACATTGGAAATGAAAGTGCTTGATACCTCAGACTCAACTTCTGAATCCAAAAAGTATAAGAAAGTTCCATTAATAAAAAGCTTTGGTTTGAGCTCTGCTTACAATTTTGTGGCTGACTCTTTTAATCTTAGCAACATATCCTTAAGAGCAAATACTTCTGTTTTTCAAAACAAATTAAATATCAACCTAACGGGCGCCATCGATCCCTACATTTGGATGGTCGATAGTACCGGGACTCGTTTTGATGGTGAGAAAATCATCTACCAACACCGAGTAAACGAATTTGCATTTAAAAGTGGGCAAGGGATAGGGAAGTTTAACCGCGCTGTTTTAAGTTTGAGCACTAATTTCAATCCTAAAAAACGGGAACAAGAGGAATCTACAAGAAGTAAAATACTCAATTCACAGCTATCAGAAGCAGATAAAATGTGGCTGCTAAACAACCCTGATTCTTATGTCGACTTTTCCATACCATGGAGTTTGAGAGTAAATTACAACCTCAGCTATTCTAAAACTGGATTTGCTGCACCCAAAGTAACCCAATCAATGACGGTGAGTGGAGATTTATCGCTATCCGAAAAATGGAAAATAGGATTCAGAAGTGGATACGACTTTGAAAATGGAGATTTCACTCAAACAAACTTCAATATCAGTCGAGACTTACACTGTTGGGAGATGAACATGAACTGGACTCCTTTTGGAAGGTTTACCAGCTATAACTTTATGATTCGCGCGAAATCAGCGCTTCTTCAAGATTTAAAAGTAAATCGAAGAAGGTCATTCTTCGATTACTAATAAATCATCATTTTTATTCAAACCAAGTGTTTACTTCATCCAAGGTTGGATTCGAAACGTCTTTTAGTTTCATTTTCTTTCTAGTTCCGCAAACATCGTTGAAAAGCTTATTTCTGTTTTCAAAATTTTTGAAATCCTCGCGTTTCAGAATTCCCAACTGATTTAGAATAGGTACTAATTCAGGTCTCACGCCAGCCTCTTCAAGGTCAGAAGCGGCAACTGCTACCGATTTGTTTTCCGGTTTCATATGAGGAAAGAACAGCACATCTTGAATCGAGTTAGAATTTGTCATAATCATACTCAATCGGTCTATACCAACTCCTAAACCGGCCGTTGGTGGCATTCCATACTCTAAAGCGCGTAAGAAATCTTCATCTAAAGTCATTGCCTCTTCGTCGCCTCGCTTACCCAACTCCAATTGCTCCTCGAAACGCTCGCGCTGATCAATAGGGTCATTCAATTCAGAAAATGCGTTACAAATTTCTTTACCGTTACATATTGCTTCGAACCGCTCGACTAATCCTGGTTTATCACGATGTTTTTTAGCCAAAGGAGACATTTCCACGGGATAATCCGTAATAAACGTAGGCTGAATCAAGAACGGCTCACATTTTTCTCCAAATATTTCATCAATTAATTTGCCTTTCCCCATGCTTTTATCAACGGGTACATGCATTTTCTTAGCTTCTTCTCTAATTTCATTTTCATCCATTTGAGAAATATCCACACCTGTAAACTCTTCAATCGCTTCAAACATGGTATAACGCTTCCAAGGACGAGCGAAATTTATTTCTTTATCGCCAACTTTAACAATGGTTTTCTTATGTAAGTCCATGGCAACTTTTTCCACCATCGCTTCCACCAAATCCATCATCCAATTATAATCCTTGTAAGCCACGTACAATTCCACCTGAGTAAATTCAGGGTTATGGAAACGGCTCATTCCTTCATTTCGGAAATCTTTTGAAAATTCAAACACACCGTCAAAACCACCTACTATCAAACGTTTTAAATACAACTCATTTGCTATTCTCAAATAAAGAGTCATATCTAAAGTATTGTGATGCGTTTTAAAAGGCCTAGCTGCAGCGCCACCATATAAAGGCTGAAGAATTGGTGTTTCCACTTCCAAATAACCTT
>JAHEMU010000305.1 GCA_024643485.1 Cytophagales bacterium | reverse complement strand
CACTTTGCACAACAACAATTTCAGTTCCAATATTCCATTCGAATGCGGCAATAACTATGCTAAAACTGAGCATAAGTCCGATGCTAAAAAATAGACCTCGTTTTTTCTCAAGATCATATTCTGGGTTTTTTCTTAATTCCATCTTAAAGAGCTTAGGTTTCTTATCATATTAACATAAATTTCGCTTATTTAGTGGCAAAATTTTATATGATTTTACTCATCAAAAAAGGGGTTTTGCGACGCCAAAATCGGATGATTTGAATCACTCAAATGATTGATTTACAGGCCTGAAAAAGAAGAATGAAAATAGGAGTAATATCGGATACGCATAGCCACATGGACGAGGGGATACTTGGCTACCTTAAAGGCTGTGATGAAATCTGGCACGCCGGGGATATTGGTGAAGCTGAGGTGCTGGAACAACTTAGTACGGTTGCTCCATTGGTTGCCGTTTATGGGAACATTGACGATAGAAAAAAAGAATTCCTTCACTTGCCTGAAGCCTTATATCGCGTGAGGGAAGGCTGTAAAATTGGAATGATTCACATCGCTGGTAAACTGCCAAAATACGAACCTAAGGTCTTAAACTTTATAAAAAAAGAAAGTCCTGCAATATTAATTGCAGGACACTCACATATTCTTAAAGTCCAATTCGATAAAATAAACAACTGTTTATATGTCAATCCAGGTGCAGCAGGGCATCACGGATTTCACACCGTTCGAACCCTCATTCGATTCGAAATCAAATTAGGGAAGCCTACTAATATGGAAGTTATTGAACTTGGAAAAAGAGGGAGGTTATAATTACTTCTCCTCTTTATTTTCAGTTTTCTTAGTCGCTTTTTTAGCTTTAGGCTTTGCTTCCGCTTTCACTTCCGCTTTTGCTTTCGCTTTTGGTTTTGCTTCAGTAGTTGCTTCTGCCTTAGCTTTTTTAGCTACAGGTTTTTTTTCAGCAACTGCTTCTTCTACCTGAGCTGGAGCTGCAGTTTCAGTTGTATTGAAACGTGCAATTAATTCTTCTCTGGTATATTTTTTTAATACAGGCTTATACTGCAACGATTGAATGCTGTCAGTACGCATTTTTGATTTAACGCGGTTTCTTAGTGCCTTTCTGTTCAGACGTAATGATGCCATTTTTTATTTCGGTTTTTACAAAGAGGTCGCAAAGATAACCGAATAATAATAAAAGAAAAAATAAATCTAAGAATAAAGACAAATTTATCGAATCACCCCGATCATTTGACAGCTTGACCAAAATACTGTGTGAAATTAAAAAGCTTTATTTAGTTTTGCAGCTATGATTACTAAACCCACATTACCTCAAGGGACTCGCGATTTCGCTCCCGATGTTATGTTGAAACGGAATTATCTAATTTCGACAATCAAACAGGTTTTTGTAAAATACGGTTTTCTTCCTTTAGAGACACCTGCAATGGAAAATCTGAGTGTCTTAACCGGAAAATATGGTGAAGAAGGTGATCGATTGCTTTATAAATTACTAAATACGGGTGATTTCCTAAAAAAAGCGGATACTGAGGACTTTAATGATAGCAATACACTATTAAAGAAAATCTCAGAGAAGGGACTGCGTTATGATTTAACCGTTCCTTTTGCCCGTTTCGTAGCAGCAAATCAACATGACCTTGTTTATCCGTTTAAACGGTATCAAATTCAGCCTGTGTGGAGGTCTGATCGTCCACAAAAAGGAAGATATAGAGAATTTTATCAATGCGATGCCGATGTAGTGGGTACGAAATCTCTCGTTTGTGAATTGGAAATAATCCAAATGATTCGGGAGGTGTTCAGTTTACTCCAAATCACTGATTACACCATAAAAATTAATCACAGGGAAATTATTCGAGGATTATCCGAATTTATTGGATTCCCTGGTAGAGAAGCTGAATTATCCGTCGCGATGGATAAATTGGATAAAATTGGCGTTGATGGCGTTAAAAAAGAACTCGTAGAACGCGGATTCAATATCGAAAGTGCGGAAAAATTATTTATTGTACTTGGAATAACCGGTGAAACAAAGGAAAAAATATCACAACTAAAGAATACTTTAACTGTCGATTCTGCCCAACAAGGACTTGCTGATATAGAAACAATTTTAAACTACCTCACTCTTTCGGACGAAAATTGGAACCATATTGAAATCGACCCTTCTCTAGCTCGTGGTCTCTCTTATTATACTGGAAGTATCTTTGAGGTAAAAATTAACAACATACAAATTGGATCAGTTTCTGGAGGAGGACGATACGATAATTTGACTGGAATTTTCGGAGGAAAAGATCTTCCCGGTGTAGGTTTTAGTTTTGGTATCGACCGACTATACGATGCTATATTGGAATTGGATTTATTTCCGACCGACCTAGTAGAGAGTACGAATTGTTTAATCGTTCACTTCGATCAAGAAAGTTTCGATTATGGATTTTCGGTTCTGAAAAATTTAAGGAAAAATGGTATCTCTTCTGAAATTTTCCCAGAAATGGCCAAACTTAAAAAACAACTTCAGTATGCAAACAAGAAAAACATTCCAAATGTCTTGTTTATTGGTTCTGAAGAAATAAAAACAGGAATTTTTACTCTTCGAAACATGACCGACGGCGCAGAGTTGAAAGGAACACAGGCTGATATTATTAACCAACTGAAGTAATGACCTTCGAAATAACCAACACCCTAACCATACAGCAAGTTAAAAAACTTCTGTTGTCTGGTGATCAAATAAGCCTTTCAAAGGATAGTGCGAATGCAATTACCAAGTGTCGTGCTTATCTCGATCAAAAACTATCTAGCTCCGACGCACCCATTTATGGGATTAACACCGGTTTTGGATCGCTATACAATAAATATATCTCCAAAAGCGACCTAGGTACCCTTCAGGAAAACTTAATGATGTCACATGCGTGCGGAATGGGTGACATGGTGTCGGATGAGATCGTTCAATTGATGTTGTTGTTTAAAATCCAGTCTTTATCCTATGGACATAGCGGCGTTCAATTGAAAATTGTTGAGCGTTTAATTGATTTTTACAATACTGGAATATACCCTATAGTCTATGAATTCGGATCATTAGGCGCTTCCGGAGACCTCGCTCCTCTTGCGCATTTATCTCTACCTTTAATAGGAAAAGGAGAAGTTCGCTATAAAGGAAAAATATATCCTGCAGGGGAAATATTGAATAAATTTAATTTTGAACCCATTGCGTTAAAAGCAAAAGAAGGCCTTGCACTTTTAAATGGGACCCAATTTATGAGTGCTTTAGGCGTTTATTCTCTCCTTAAGTCTCATCAACTAATTAAACTTGCTAATGTAATTGGCGCCCTTTCGTTGGATGTTTTCGACGGTAGAATTGAGCCTTTTGAAACACTAACGCATTCCATTCGATCACACAAGGGGATTGTAGATATGTCCTCTGAAATATTTAAAAACTTAGCAGGCAGCGAGCTGATTAACGCTGAAAAAATTCACGTTCAAGATCCTTATTCTTTTCGCTGTATACCACAGGTTCATGGAGCAAGTAAAGCAGCCATTGACCACGTGACTGAGGTATTTGAAAAAGAGATTAATTGCGTAACAGACAACCCTCTTATTTTCCCAGATGAAGACCGAATTATCTCTGCAGGACATTTCCATGGCCAACCTTTAGCGCTAACATTGGATTATTTGAGTATTGCACTTGCTGAAATGGGAAGTATTTCAGAACGAAGAACTTTTCAACTGATTTCAGGAAGTAGGAACCTACCAAATTACTTAGTAGCCAATCCAGGAATCAATTCAGGCATGATGATCCCTCAATATACCGCTGCTAGTATTGTGAGCATGAATAAGCAACTTTGCACCCCTTCT
>JAHEMU010000304.1 GCA_024643485.1 Cytophagales bacterium | reverse complement strand
CTAGCAAAAAGTTTCCAACCGTATAATATATCCTTTTTTGACTTTTCGATTCATTTTGCCACAGGGCAATTCCTCTATTGGTTCCCAATCCCCAACGACTCCAATCACTATTATGATGATTATACTCCCATTTAAGTTCTCCAGTTTCTGCATTTAGAGCAATTAACTTGAGAGTAGCTGTTGTTCCATATAAAATACCATCTATAACAATCGGATTACATTGAATTTGCGATCGATTTTCTGGACTTGCCTGCTTTCCATCATAAATCCAGCTAACCGTTAGATTCTTAACATTTTCCTTCGTGAAGCCAGTTACTGTTGTATAATGATCGGATGTAGGTGACCCCATGTAATGGGGCCAATCTATTGTTTGGTTTTTATTGTTACAGGCGCTAAACAAAACCAATCCGGCAAGAATGAATAAATTTGCAAATACTTTGACTTTCATATCTGGTATTTTATAAGAGTTAATTTAATCAATATTTTACGTAAGTCAATTTCGAAGTATTATTAGAAGAGTTAAAATGAATTGAATCCATACAAAATGTTCTAATTTTGGAAATACTTTTAATATTTAATCAAGGCTCATTGTTCCATGATAATTAAGACTTCAAATGATTTTAAGGTAACAGCATGGAGTGGGGGAACCACTACTGAATTGATGGTGTATCCTGAATCAGCTTCTTTTCAAGATCGGAATTTTGAAATTAGGTTGAGTATTGCGACTGTTCAAGTTGAAGAATCTATCTTCACTTCATTGCCAAATGTAGACCGAACCTTGCTCATATTGGATGGCGAAATTGAATTAAATCACGAAGGCCATCATAGAAAAGTACTTAGAAAATTTGATTTCGATACCTTTAAAGGCGACTGGACGACCCATTCTAAAGGAATTTGTGTTGATTTTAATTTGATGACTACCGGTGATAGGAAAGGGAAAGTCAAAGGAATGATTATTGAAAAGGGCAGCACAATGAACCTTTTTAATGGTGATATAGGAATTAATTGTATTTATATATTAAAAGGTGAGGCGGAAGTTTCCACAAACGAAGAATCGAAAAAAGTAAACGCTGGCGACTTAGTTCAAATTATTGAATCAATTCAAGGTGTATGTATAAATGCAAAAACGACTACTGAAATAGTAGTCGTTTCCGTAAAACGATAGGTTCGTAGGTTAACGGGTTAGGTTTAGTTTTTATATATCATGGCGTTGATGTTCATCCCCGCACCAACGGAAGCAAATACCATGGTATCTCCTTTTTGAATGGTGTGAGGGTTTAGTTGTCCTTTTATTATCAAATCCAACAAGGTAGGAATAGTTGCAACGGACGAATTACCGAGCCATGAAATAGACATCGGCATGATATTCTCCGGTAAAATGGAAATATCAAATAGTTTATAAAGTCTGCTTAAAATAGCTTCATCCATTTTTCCATTTGCCTGATGTATAAGGATTTTTTTAATATCCTTTATATGTGTATTGCACTTATCGAGGCACTCTTTTATGGCCGTAGGTACTTTGTCTAATGCATACATATAGAGCTTTCTACCGTTCATTTTTAGGTATAAATGATCTGAATTCTCTTTTGTTTCATTAAACGATTTCCCCATGTATAGCATATTAGCATACTCCAAGGTATCAGAACGGGTGCTATGAGTTAAAATTCCAATGGGTGTTTCACTCTCTTTTCCTTCTAATATAGTAGCTCCGGCGCCATCGGCATAAATCATACTATCGCGATCATATGGATCGGCAATTCTTGAAAGTACGTCTGCTCCAATGACCATGATTTTTTTAGCATCACCAGACCGAATAAAATAATCTGCTTGAATAATAGCTTGAAGCCAGCCTGGACAACCAAAGGTAATGTCGTACGCAATACAATTTGGATTTTCAATTCCTAATTTTTGTTTTACCCGAGATGCAAGACTTGGAACGATATCCAATTGTCTATTTTCTGTCGATATATCTCCAAAATTATGAGCAACAATGAGGTAATCAAGTGTTTCTTTGTTTGTTTCCGAACTCAACAAAGCATCTTTAGCCGCCTCATAAGCAATATCAGAAGTTACCATATTATCGGTAACATATTTTCGTTCTGCAATGGTAGTAATTTCCTGAAATTTATCGACAATGATGGTTGGGTCTTTGTCTATTTTTTCTCCATTTGATTCATAAAATGTATTGGTTATGAAATCAGAGTTTTTTACCGTTTTTGTAGGAATGTATTTACCCGTCGCTGTAATAACACTGTATATTTTCCTTCCCATTTCCTAAAGTTAGTATGTAGCTTAAAATCCTAAATATACAACCAATTACTATTTATTAAACCTAAATTGATTAACATTTTTTATTAAGTAGTATTAATATAATTCAAAAAAAAGAGGTTTCACTACCTTTTAAGTACTCAAACCTCCCAATTAAATATCTAATTTTTAACCAAATTTAAATCGATTTATAAAATAAGTACCTTTTAATTCTTAATTAAGTACTGATTTTTCTAGTGCGATTGCTTTTGGGAAAAGAATGTTATTTTCAAGGTGAACATGCTGGTGCAAATCTTCTTGAAATTCTTTTAGTAGTGAGTATAAAGCTTTAAATGTATTACAAGCCCATTCAGGAGGGGTGAATTGATTGCTTAGCTTTTCAATTTCTTTGAATGCATCCCCAGCATGATCGTGTTCAGCTTCCATCACAAAAATGGGATTGTTTACTGAGCCACAATGAAAAGCGGCCACTTTTTCGCCTTTATTTTGTGCTTCCTTCATTTCCTTAACGATAGGGAATAATACTTGTTCCTCTTTAAGTAAATGATTCATTAATTCAACCGCAACTTCTTCCACAATTTCGTTGATTCGAATTGTTTCTGGAGCGTGTTCTCCGTGTACTCTTGCTACTTTTGATGCGTATTGTATCATCACAGGAAGTGTTTCCTTTACATAGATATGATGAGTATTTAAAATATGATCTACTAGATAGTCTATTTCCCACGCATTAAAGTTTTCATTAAAATTGGTAATTTTTCCAATTTCTTGAAGGTCTTTAATTAAAGATTCCGCATTTACTGCGTTTTTTTCGCAGGCTTGCTTAATGGATATATTTCCGCCGCAGCAAAAATCAATTCCGTATTTTTTAAAGACATGAGCAGCTTTGATATTCTCTGATACCACTTCCGCTACTTTTTTTTCAATAGATGTTTCCATATGTAATGAGCTGGTTTATTTCTGAAAGACACATGAGTAACTAAATATTTTAATTCCCAATGTGTTGAAGCTACAAATGTCGGTCGATTATTAGTTAAATAAGATGATTCATACCCCTACTAATAAATGACATTTCTCCATCTTAAATAGGCAGAAATGAAGGGTGATTTTTATGACTGTGAATGATTGGCTAAAAAAGAAGTGGCACCTATCATACTTTTTACGGTTTTTAGCATTCTATTAAGGGTATTTTTATAAATTTAAAGGTATCTAACTGAGTACGAATTGGTAAAATTAAGCCAACAATTAAAATAGGTTGTTTTATGAAGAAATTGATAGTTTTAATAAGTGTGTTCGTGTTTTTACTTGCCTGTAATCCAAACAAACAACCCGCCGTGGAGAATAACTCAACTTCAGTTTTATCCATTGAAAGCCAACCGTTTGGAATTTCCGCAAGTGGAGACTCCATTTCTGAATTCACATTAACTAATAAGAATGGAATGACAATGAAAGTGATTAATTATGGTGGAGTAATCACTCAATTAAAAGTACCAGGGAAAAATGGAAGCTTTGATGATGTGGTGTTGGGCTTTGATCAACTGAAACATTATGAGAAAGACTCACCGTATTTTGGAGCGATCATTGGCAGATACGGAAATCGAATTGCAAAAGG
>JAHEMU010000024.1 GCA_024643485.1 Cytophagales bacterium | reverse complement strand
CGCCCCTACCGCACAACAAGAGGCGATTAATGAGGCCGTTTTTTGCTGGATGATTTCAAAATAAATCTCCTCCGTAATATCAAGATTTCGAGCTTTTTCAATTTGAAGAAGCTCTCCTTCACTCATCTCCTTAACCGCATTGGATACTATTTTCAGCAAATGAAAATCCTCGTTATCAACTGATAGTAACAATCCTCTAGAAAGGAGATAATCGCCGACTAATACAGCAATTTTATTTTTCCATAGGGCATTTATTGAAAAAAATCCCCGTCTATAATTTGCATCGTCCACAACATCATCATGTACTAATGTGGCGGTATGCAATAATTCAATTAAAGACGCTCCGCGATAGGTTTCTTCCTGTATTCCACCGCATACTCCCGCACTCAGAAAAACGAACATAGGTCTTACTTGCTTCCCTTTTCGCTTTACAATATACCCCATGATTTTATCCAGAAGCAATACATGAGTTTTCATGCTTGCACGGAATTTTTTCTCAAATTCCTCCATTTCTGAATCAATGGGTGCTTTTATATGGTCGATGGTGATGTTCATATAATAATTTCCGGATACAATAATACTACCTCCAATTAGCCTATCAAAATTTCTTTACCATTTAGAATGAGTTTACCATAAAATTGACATTATCAATCCCGCTTTTTAGATGAAAATTTGATTTATTGAGAATGTTGCTTAATTTTCAACATGCGGTATTCCCCAATTTTACTTCTTTTAAGCGTACTTCTTTTAGGAATTAGTTGTAGCCCGAAGGGGGAGCAATCTGATCTTGATATTCCTTTTACCCCATCGGTGGAGTTTGACTTAAACAAAATAATAGAAAGAGGAAAATTGATTGCCGTTTTTGACAACACTAGTACCGGCTATTTCATTTATAAGGGGCAACCCATGGGCTATCAATACGAACTGGTTAAACGGTACTGTGATAAAATTGGGGTCTCTTTGGAAATTAAAGTCATCACCTCCATCGACCAGGCTTTTGATTTAATCAATTCGGGGGAAGCCGACCTTATCGCATTTTTTTTAGCCATCACCAATCAAAGAAAAGAAGTGGTCCATTTTACCGAACCACTCACCACCACGCGACAAGTATTGGTACAGCGAAAACCGGATAATTGGCGAAAGGTTTCTACTGCTTACTGGAATAGACAACTTATTAGAAATCAGGTTGATTTGATTGGGAAAACGGTTCACGTTCGAAAAAGTTCCTCTTATACGGATCGACTAAACCATTTGTCTGAAGAGATGGGGGGTGTCATTCATGTCATTGAAGAGGATAGTGTAGAAACCGAAGAGCTGATTAATTGGGTCGTAGATGGGAAGATAGAATACACCATAACAGATGAACAATTAGGAGAAGTAAACGCGGCGTACCAACCTTTGTTGGATGTAGAAACACCCGTGAGCTTTCCGCAGCGCATTGCCTGGGCGATCAGGAATAATAACCCAGAATTGGAATCGAGTTTAAATGAATTTATCAACGAAATCCAATCTACTTCACTCCATGCGATCATATACAATCGATATTTCAAAGTAAGCAGGCAAATAATCGACCGGGCACAAAGTGAATTTTCATCCATTACTGGCAATCAAATTTCTCCTTACGATGAAATTATCCATCAATGGGCCGATTCCATCGGATGGGATTGGCGATTGTTATCTTCTTTAATATATCAAGAATCAAGATTTAAATCAGAAATTATCTCCTGGGCAGGGGCCGAAGGTTTAATGCAAGTGATGCCCAATACGGGGGCTCATTTTGGAGCGAATAACTTGCTCGATCCTTCAGAAAATATCAAAGCAGGATGTCGGTTTTTAAAATTTCTGGAAAATGAATGGTCGGATAAAGTTCCGGAACCCCAAGAGCGAATTAAATTTATACTTGCTTCCTATAACATAGGTCTTGGTCATGTACAAGATGGAGTTGCTCTGGCTCAAGAAATGGGATTATCCGTTACCATTTGGGATGAAAACGTCGCCGCATGTATGGTGAAAAAAAGTGATCCTAAATTCTTCAGGAAAGAAATTGTAAAATATGGATATGCCCGTGGTCAGTCTTCAGTGGAATATGTAAATGATATTTTATTGAGGTATCAGCAATACATTCAGCATTTTGAAAAATAACTTTTTATTTACCTTTCATCGGGAAAGGGAACCAATCGATTTACTCTAGTATCAAAAGGCATTTGAGCCTCTACTTTACGTAAATATGTGCCTAAAATGGCAGATAACTCGGCTACTTTATCTTTTTCATTTTCAGCCAGATTGTGCTTTTCACCAATATCCATTGCGATGTTATACAATTCAACATGTCGGTCTTCATGAAAATAAATTAATTTCCAATTACCAAAACGAACTGCACTATAACTTCCAATCCCTGGTCCTTTAGCTCCCCATAAATTGGGAAAATGCCAAAATAAAGGTCTGTTTAACCCCGAATAGGGACTTCCCTTTAGCAGAGGGATAAAGCTTACTCCATCGAGTTTTTGAGAAATACTATCCAAACTAGCGCCCGCCATTTCTGCTATTGATGTAAAAAAATCTTCTATAATTACTGGTTGTTTTTGAACCGACCCACCTTTAACCACGCCAGGCCATTTTACAATCATAGGTTCTCGAATCCCGCCTTCATACGAACTACCCTTTCCACTATTTAAAGGCGCGTTATGAGTATGAGGAATTCCACCTCTAGCCGAGGCACTTAGCCCACCGTTATCACTCATAAATAGGATGATGGTGTTATCCTCTATTTTTTTCTTTGCCAGAAAACTCATGATATCACCCAAACTTTTGTCCATCCCTTCAATGAGGGAAGCGTAAGCAGCTTCCTTAGGGTCTAATCCCATTTCTAAATAAGCCTTCAAATAAGTTGAATCCGCTTGTATTGGTGCATGAACAGCATAATGTGCCATATATAAAAAAAATGGTTGATTGCGATTAATCGCCGTGTCCATTTGATATATAGCTTCCCGCGTTAACGCTTCGGATAAAAACACCTTTGAACCATGATATTTTTCCAAACCCGGAACGGCCCAAGTGGTTTGCGTTTGGTCTATATTTCCATAGTTATTTTCCCCGTAATAGGAAGCTGGAGCTCCTGCTGCATGACCTGCAATATTTACGTCAAAGCCTAAATGCGTTGGGTCTTCACCGGGTGTTTGGTTTGCGCCAAAATGCGCTTTTCCTACGTGAATTGCATAATAACCAGCATTATGTAAAATCTGGGGTAAGGGTGTTGCACGAACGGTGTTTTCCACTGTTAATTCATTGGTCATTCCATTCATATTCCATGTTGGGAATTGCAAAAATTCATGTTTAGCATCCGTAGGTTGATTTTTATGTAGAGTCCAATTAGTCACCCGATGGCGTGCCGCATTCATTCCCGTCATTAACGAAATTCGTGTTGGAGAACAAACGGCAGAGGCATAAGCTTGGGTGAATTTCATTCCTTGGGACGCCAAGAGTTCCATTGCTGGGGTTTTATATCGTTCATTAAACGCAGTAATACTATCGTAAAATGGGACAGAGGTATCTTGCCATCCCATATCATCTACAAGAAAGACAACAATGTTGGGCGCCTTCACTTCCATGTGTTCCTCGGCAGGTGAAAAACATCCTTGAAGCAGTAAAAAGGATAATAATATAGAAAGAAGCGTTTTAAACATGACTTAAAATACTTAATTTTTAAATCGAAAGGACTCAATTCTACTTATTTTTGATAAACTTTGTGAAAAATTTAATCATGAATTTCAATTTCACCGAAATCGCCTCTATTACACTTATCCTATTTTCAATTATTGATATTTTAGGTAGCATTCCCATTGTCATTGAAATAAGAAAGAGAGAAGGGCATATACATTCGCTTAAAGCAACCATTATTTCTGGATTGCTAATGATCAGCTTTTTATTTGTCGGGAATTCGATACTTACCCTCTTCGGGCTTGATGTGGCATCGTTTGCCATTGCTGGGGCAATTATCATTTTTATTTTGGCTATGGAGATGATTCTTGGAAGAAGCTTCTTTAAAGACGACCCAAATAGTGGAGGTAGTGGTTCCATAATTCCATTAGCGTTCCCATTGATTTCTGGCGCCGGTACTTTAACTACCATTTTATCCTTGCGTTCGCTTTACCAAGTGTCAAATATTCTGGTAGGAATTATTATCAATTTGATCTTTGTCTATCTCGTATTAAAAAGCACCGGTTGGTTGGAACGGACCATAGGAAAATCGGGTTTTAACGTACTTCGGAGAGTATTCGGTATTATATTATTAGCCATCGCGGTTAAAATTCTTAAGCAACATATTCCATTATGATTCAAATATTTACCGATGGTGCCTCAAGAGGTAACCCAGGTCCAGGGGGATATGGCGTAGTGATGATTTATGGAAAACATCGCAAAGAGGTGGCAGAAGGGTTTCGACTAACGACTAATAACCGCATGGAATTATTATCTGTAATTGTCGCATTAGAGCAAATAAAAACCACGGGGATTCCCATTACCATATATTCAGATTCAAAATACGTGGTTGATTCTGTAGAAAAAGGTTGGATTTGGAACTGGCAAAAAAAAGGATTTGAGAAAAAAGCAAATCCAGATTTATGGCGCAAATTCATTCCCCTTTACAGAAAATATCAACCGAAATTTCAATGGGTAAAAGGCCATGCAGGTCATCCGGAAAATGAACGATGTGATGAACTTGCCGTAGAAGCTGCTTTAGGTGGAAATCTGAAAGTCGACAGTGGGTATGAAAATCAACCCAGCAATTAATGTGGCGCTATAAACTTCTTGGATTTTTGATTGCCGGCCGAATGGCGGTACTCAACCTTGGAGTTTCCGTCTCATCCCTCGGCTTTGAAAAGGATAAGCAACAACTTCACATTTCCAGAATGGGAAATTTCACACCTGCGTTCTTGGAAAGCAGTGGTTTGGCTACGGATGATTTCTCAAATTTATACTCACACAACGATTCGGGTGGCAATACCCTCTTATATAAGTTTAATTCAAAAGGGGTTCTTCAAGATTCAATCGAGTTACAAAAAACTCAAAATAAGGACTGGGAAGACCTTGCTCTCGATTCCTATGGTAATTGGTACGTTGGCGACTTCGGCAACAATTTAAATAGAAGAAAAGACCTAGTTATTTACAAAGTATCTTCGACAACGACTGAACTCATTAAATTTTCATATGCTGATCAATCTACTTATCCGCCTACCGATGCTAAAGAATTAAATTTTGATTGTGAAGCGATGTTTTGGTGGAATAATCAATTGTTTTTATTCTCAAAAAATCGAGGAAGTAAATGGGTTCGGGCTTATGTGGTGCCCGACCAACCTGGAGATTACTTGATTTCCCCAATAGACAGCATTTACCTTCCACATATGATCACCGGAGCCGATATTTCTCCTACTGGCGAGACCTTTGCATTGCTGGGGTACGGTATGATTTATACTTTTGATTGGAACCATGAAAATAGTCAGCTATTTAAATCACCTGCAAAAGCAAGAAAATTTACTAGAGGTGGACAATCAGAAGCGATTGTTTATACTGAGGAAAATCGTATGGTTATTTCGAATGAAAGAGGTAAATTGTTTGAAATAAAGGATAAAAGGAATCTCCATGAGAATTAACCGATCTACGTATAAATGGCCTGGGTTGGTTATTTGTTTCCTATTATTGGCGACTGTTTATATTTCTCAACAATTCAATTATTTACATTGGTTGCTAAAGCCATTTGGAAATCCCCACTTAAGCGATTCAGCATATTTTGTCGTTAACAAATGCATCCGATTTTTATTAAATGATTCCATCATGGTAATGGTAATTTACCTACTTTTTAATAGTAAAAAATATGTAAAACTGGCCATAGGAGTCGAACTATTTGGGTTGTTAATCCTTTTACCCGTTTATTTTACCCTAAAACTCCATTTTGAAGGGACATCGGAAATAAGCAGTCCGTTGTTGTCATTTATTCACCGACTAGTCATCAATCCTACCTTATTAATATTATTGATTCCGGCTATTTATTATCAGGAAAGTTTAAGTAAAGAATAATTATTGATTTTCCTCCATGTCATAATCAGTAAATACCGATTTTAAACGTCTGCTTGTTACTTTTTTATTGTTTTCCCAACCAGCGTCTAATTCCAACATGCTCAATTTCGGGCTAATTAATAACTTCTTGATTTTCTCAAGATCAAAAGTGAAATTTTGATCTCGACGGGCTGCTTTTGAATTATATCTTCGCGCAAATGAAATACCTTCAGAAAGAAATTGATTATATAATTCAGCATTTAATTTTAATTGGTCGTTGATTGCAGTCACTGATTTACCAATCACATCTCTTGCTTCAAGAGTTCCGAGAGTTAAGGTTGAAGTTCCCCCAATCACGCTAATCATTTTTTGAGTTTCGTCTTGTGAAATAACTGGTGACAATCCAGTAATCGCGCCAATTGACGCATTGACTAGAGCTCTGTTTTTCTTCCCTTTTTTAGCCAATTTCATTTCTTTTTCTAAAGCCTTCTGATTTTCCTCCAGCTGATCCATTAAGTTTAGAACATCCGTTAATACCTCTTTATAAAAGATAGAATTTTCAGTGTCTTTCTTCGATAAATCTTCAGTATCCTCCACGGTAATTGATAAAATTTTCTCGGTCATCTTTCTCGATTTATCTAACACGAAAAATCTGATTTCAAACTCTTTAGATCTTTCAGGATCATTTACAAAATCAAAGCCAGGGCTCCAAACAAACTCATATTGATTGTTTGTATTTTTTACCAACAATTCAGGCGAAAGGCGCTCATCTTCAGATACAAAACTAAATTGATCGATATCTTCATCACCATTCGGGTCAGACAAATGGAAAATTAAATGCATACGTTCATTTTCCTTCACTTTTACAGCTGATTCCGAAGGGATTAATGTAATTTCAGGTGGCATATCCATGCTACTTGCTTCGATGATTAACGTACCTTCCGCTCGTCCTTTTGCGGGTTGGTCTTCCACAATAAATGGAATTTTCAGTGAATTATTTCTTAAGGAATTGAATTGGCTTCTTGAAGGAGACCACGTAATTTTCCCAGAAGATGAAAAATCCATTCCTTCGGGTAAATCGGTAGATCTCACCAAATACACTATCGGGTCTTGGTCAGGATCTTCCACTTGCTCATTACTTATAAAGAACGTGTTATTCGTTCCCAACAAAACGTAAATCGGGGGAATTGGGCGAACTACAGGGGCTTGATTTTTATGAAAAACAGTAAAAACTATCTTTTCAGAAGCCAAGTTTCCATTTTCATCTTCACCAATTATAAAAAAGTGTTTTTCACGTGTCTGCTCTAAACGATCCACATAATCATAAGGTGGAGTCCATTGGATTAGGCCAATAGAATCTACTGTTAGGGTTGATTTTTCCCCTTCTTCAATATAATACCTCACCTTCATCTCTTTTCCTGTAGTAGAAAACGCTTTGATCTTTAATCGAGCATTATCACCCTCTTTCAATAAATTCCAACTTGGACGTTGAACAATTTCAAGGCGACTCAGTTCCAATGGTAAATTGGAGGAAGGGATTGGTTGTTTTTTATTAATTGTAAAAATTACTAATTTCTGAGCTACCACCTGATCGCCTTTTTTGGCAATAAACATTGCTTCAGCATTACCCGATTCCGCATCTAATCTGCTCGGTTTCCATGAGAAATTTCCTTCAGATTTCAGCGACATACCAGCCACGGAAGTATTTAAGGAATAAGTAATTGAATCAGAAGCTGGATTTGTTTTTAATTTAAATTCTACTAATTCTCCTTCCTTAATCACATTCCAATCAGGCTGATTTGGGAAAACCAATGCATAGTTCTGACACAAACCGTGCAAAGAAAAAGAGGTAAAAGCTAAAAGGACGAATAATTTACGCATAGTGAATTTTTTTCCTAATTTCACAAAGGTAAGATTTCTATTGAAGAAGACTTAAAGATTTCCATCAACAGCATGAAAAACTTTTTTAATGATGTATATGAGGTTGTACGGTTGATCCCGAAAGGCCGCGTTACTAGTTATGGAGCCATTGCAAATTACCTTGGCACCAAAATGAGTGCAAGGATGGTTGGTTGGGCGATGAATGCTGCCCATGGCTTATCGGATGTACCAGCCCATCGCGTGGTAAATCGGAATGGATTATTGACAGGAAAACATCATTTTTCTACACCAGACGCCATGCAAACTATGCTTGAGGCAGAAGGTCACCAGGTTAAGAACGATCAAATTATTGCCTTCAAACAATCCTTCTGGGACCCTTCAAAAGAATTAATCTAACCGTCCCATTTTGGGAATAAATTCCCTTTTAGGGAAAATTTTATTCCCTCACCCCCTCAAATTCGCGTAAAAATGACCTTTTCAGTCCTTGGCACAGGATTGGCATACCTATATAGTAAGAAAAACAAGGAGGTTAAAATGAAAAGGTTTATTGTAGTGATGTTGATGCTGATAGCAATTGTAGCGTGGTTTATTGTTAGAACTACAGAAAAAGTAAATGACAAGAAAGAAAATACGGAGTTAGTATCCCCAATGAAAAGCGAGGGGATTATTAAACACACTTGATATTAGTATAGTTTAGAAGTTTTTGTGCAGGAGAAAGAGGTGAATGGTTTTAGTCGATGAAGGTGTCCTTGGCGGGACACCTTCTTTTTTTATTTCTTTCTCATGAACAACCGAATTGGCACTCCTTCGAATCCAAAATGTTTTCTCATTTTATTTTCCAAGAAACGGATATAAGGTGTTTTAATATACTGAGGCAAATTACAGAAAAAGACGAATGCAGGGGTCTTTGAATGCAATTGTGTAATGTATTTTATTTTAATGTGCTTCCCTTTGATAGCAGGCGGCGGATACGTTTCAATTTCTTTTAACATCACCTCATTTAGTTCAGAAGTGGTGATCCGTTTTTTCAAATCGACATAAATATCCAACGCTAATTCAATCGCTTTAAAAATTCGTTGCTTATTTAAAACAGAAGTAAATAGAATAGGCACATAATCCAATGGAGAAATTTTCTCAAGAATTTCTTTTTCAAAATTGGCTGCAGTATTGCTGTCCTTATCAATATTATCCCATTTATTCACCATAATCATGGCGCCTCGATTGTATTTATGGGCCAAACCCAATAAACTCAAATCCTGAGCCTCAACCCCTCTTTCCGCATCCACCATAATGATAACCACGTCAGAATCTTGCATGGCTTTAATGGAGCGCATCACCGAATAAAATTCAATATTTTCAGAAACTTTGGCTTTTTTTCGAACCCCAGCAGTATCAGTGATTAAAAACTCTTTTCCAAAAAGGTTATATCTAGTATGGATGGCATCTCGAGTAGTTCCCGCTTCATCAGTAACTATTAATCGTTCTTCGCCAAGCAATGCATTAATAAAAGATGATTTTCCAACGTTTGGCCTTCCCAGCACGGCGATTTTCGGCAAATCGATTTCCGGTTCTTCAGGCTCATCTGGCAATGCTTTAATAACGGCGTCTAGCATATCACCCGTTCCAGACCCTGTCATGGAAGAGATTGGAAATACTTCTGCCGGTAACGCTAAATTATAAAATTCGTTGGCAGCAAGTAATGAACTTTGGTTTTCCGCTTTGTTTGCGATAATTATAATTGGCTTTCCAGAAGCGCGTATAATCTTGGCAAACTCTTCATCCTGCGGCGTTATTCCCACTTGGCAATCTACCATAAACAAAGCTACACTACATTCTTTTAATGCAACTTCCACCTGTTTTCTGATCTCAGATTCAAATTTATCTTCCGAACCTTTTACATAACCACCTGTATCTATGGCTGTAAATTGCTGCCCTGTCCACTCTACCACTCCGTAGTGTCTGTCTCTGGTTACTCCTGGTTGGTCCCCGATAATTGCGACTTTTCTTTCAAGAAGTCGATTAAAGAGGGTAGACTTACCAACGTTTGGCCGTCCTACAATTGCTACGATCCTACTCATACTAAATTTTTATGCAAAGAACGGTTAAATAAAGATAGGTTCAAAAAAATTATAATTTTCAGAGGCTATTTGTAATAAAATTTGTAAACTTCTATAGTAAAGTTTACGTTAATCATAAAAGTCCTTATTATTAAACACCGAATGCGAAAACCTATCATATTAATTATTTTATCATTTCTTTTAATTAATAGCGTTTTCGGTCAATATGGATACTCCCTACAAGAAGACCAAAAAAAAGTCACTATTCCATTTAGCGTTTACAACAATTTGGTTGTTGTTCCTTTGATTTTAAATTCTAGGTTACCTTTAAAATTTATTCTTGACACTGGGGTGAGAAATGCGATTTTAACTGAAAAAACCTATACTGATATTTTAAATATCCCTTACGCCCGAAAATTTGTTATTAGAGGTGTTGGTGGAGAGCAATTAATTGAAGCTTATTTAGCCACTTCCATATCTCTTGCTCTTCCTGGTATTAATGGTTCCGGCCAAACGTTACTTATTCTTGATGAGGACCTTATTGAACTAAGAAATTTCATGGGCACCGACGTTCACGGGATGTTAGGTTATGAATTATTTAGTCGCTTTGTCGTAGAAATAAATTACAAAAAACGATTATTAACCCTTTATGACCCCGAATTTTTTAAACCACACAAACGATTTACCGTCATTCCTATGGAGGTGGAAGATACCAAACCATTCATATACTCCACCATTACGTTTGATGACAATTCAACAATAAATGCAAGGTTATTAGTGGATACAGGAGCGAGTCATGGCCTGATGCTAGACCCTGCTTCAAGTGAAGACGTTGTGGTTTCAGAGCCTACCATAGATGCTGTCATTGGTCGTGGTTTAGGTGGAACTGTGGAAGGGCAAATTGGACGAATTGAACAAATGGCAATAAGTGAAGAAATTGTTTTTGATGACCCTATAGCTACCTTCCCTTATCCGAACAGCTATATGGATAGCTTAATCAACTCAAAGGTTGTTAGAAATGGAAGCATCGGCGGCTCGATATTAAGCCGATTTACACTCATTTTTGACTACCCCAACGAGCAATTGTACCTCAAGAAAAACAGCGATTTTAACGAGCCTTTTTATTACAATTTAAGTGGGATGACCATAAAAGCAATTGGTGCTCAGCTCAATAACTTTGAAATTGAAGAGGTGCGTGAAGGTTCAGACGCTTACTCAAAGGGATTGCGCACAGGCGATTTAATATTATCTATCAACGGACTTAGCGTTAAAGACATGAGTTTAGATCTTGTAAATGGTTATTTAAATAGCAAGCCCAATCGCCGCGTGACGCTAATGGTAAGCAGACAAGGTGATCATAAGAGAATCTCATTCAAATTAAACAGCGCTATTTAAAATTTAGCAGTTGACTTTTCCGTTTATCGTACGACTTTTTCAAATACTCTTTCATGTCGTGAATCTTTAATGAGTTCAACAATGTTTTTGCAATAGATTCACTAGTTATGGTGTCCTTCAGAATAAATTCATCAGCACCATCGCGAGGGGCATCGTCTTTATTTGAGTTTTGAATAATAGTAATTGGGATATGCTTAGTTCTGGAGTTTGATTTCAGAAGTTGCATAATCTCAGCGAGTTCCTGTTTTGAAAGGTTATCATCAATAACAATACATTGGGGATTGATTTTTCTGACCTTTTTGAGTACATCTTTGAGGTCAAATGCGATATCTGAAATGTAATTCATGACTCTTGATTCCCTCAAGCGCTCATAAACACTCCCTAATTCTATTGGATTATTTCCAATTAATAACACAGATAACGATTTTCTGTCAGTTGGGTTTTCTGTAATCATAAACTATAAACGACTTAAGTGGTAAACGAAATTCTGACAATTTTTGTAATGTAGACTAGCCATGTTCAATATAAAAAAAAAGCCGGTGAAACACCGGCTTTTTTTAAAAAATATTATTTAATAATTATTTAGGATCCAGTAGCTGATTCACTTTAACTTGAATCTCCTGAAGGTGATATCTTGACATGCTATCAGACATTCTACCCGCAGCAGTTCCGGCCGATCTTCCAATTCTGGTAAGTTCAGCTCGGGATATTGCTGCTGCATCCGTTTTTGAGTCGAGAAGCTTACCTAACGCCTCAATGTGCGCCACTTGTAATTTTCTTCTGTATGGATCAATGGAGTTACCACGAGTCAATTCCGACCATATTCCATTTCTTAAATCATCGTAAAGATTAACCAATGAATAGGCCGCACTTTTATTCAATGCTTCATTTTCAATCATACGGCTTAATCTTCTTTCGTTAAGGGCGCTGTTGATCGCATAGCTTTGATAGGCGTTAATGGTATTCATAATATCATCCACATTAACACGATCAAGTATTTCCTTATTTAATAACCAATCTGGCGTTGAGAATACGTAGTCATTTAAAAAGGTTACGGCTTCTTTTTGACGAGCTTTATCGACGTGTACATTAACTGCTCCTGCCTGATCATAGGTTTTATTGAAAGTGTAAATTCCACCAATATTCGTTGTTACATGTCCAATATATCTTCTAAACTGACCTATAACTTGTCCGTATAGTTCCTCCAAATCATCGTAATCTTTTCCATCTTCTTTTGTCCATTCGATTAGATTAGGTACAATTCTTTGAAGATTTTTCACACCATACGTACTGGCTTTCATCGCATTATCACCCAAATCTTCCGTTTGTGCTGATGGGTCAATTCCATTTTGGAATCCATAACGATATCTCGCATCATTTTCATGCGCTCTGATCCAACCATTTAATGTAGCTAATTCAGCATCAGGGGATGTCGCTGATGGAATTGGACGATAGGCCCAACGAATGGAGTGCTTATCATAAAGTCCTATACCTGGATGCATACTTACACCCTTATCTTCCGGCTGAGCGACATAATTGAAACGAGCATAGTCCATAATAGAAGGTGCTGTTCCATATTTTTTAGTAAATTCCGCTGAACGCAATGAATCAACAGGGTAAGCAGAACTCGATCCCATATTATGAGGAAGACCCAAGGTATGTCCCACTTCGTGAGCGGCCACAAATCGAATCAATTCACTCATCACTTCATCTTTGAATTTCACGCTTCTCGCCTCTGGGTTTATAGCAGCGGTTTGCACAAAATACCAGTTTCTAAGCAAATTCATCACATTGTGATACCACAGGATATCAGATTCTAAAATTTCTCCAGACCGTGGGTCATGAACGTGAGGGCCTTGAGCATTTTGAATGGTGGTGGAAATATATCTTACTACTGAATAGCGTACATCTTCCGGGCTCCAATCAGGATCTTCTTCTTTAGTCGGTGCATCTTTTGCAATAATCGCATTTTTGAAACCTGCTTCTTCAAAAGCTATTTGCCAATCTTCAATTCCTTGTTTTATCGCAGATCTCCATTTTAGTGGAGTAGCTGGATCGATATAATAAATAATAGGTTTTATCGGATCCACTAATTCACCTCTTGCAAAAGCTTCAGGATCACTTGGCTCCAACCTCCATCTTGTAACAAATCGTCTTGATTGGGCTTTTTGTGCATCCTGGCTGTAATCAGTTTGCTCTACCGAAAAATAAGAAACTCGTTTATCGTATAATCTAGGTTGCATTGGCACTTTGGGTAGCAATACAAACGACTGGTTCATCTTTAAAGAAAGGGTCCCAGTTGATTGATTAGAAGGTAAACTTGTTGCCACGAAGGTAAGGATATGCTGTACTTCAGTATTTAGAGGGAAACTCTTCGCTCCATCTATTAGCGATCGACCTTTATCTAAATTCCGAATGCCAAAAGCCTTTCTATTGTATTCATTAATTGGGCTTATCACGGCAACATCAGAGGTGAAAAAATCCGTCACGTCAATCACATAGGATGAGCTCGACGAAATTGCTTGAATATCAAAACTCTCTATGATAGGTTCGAAATTGTTGTTCTTAACCGAAAGGTAAATCGGATCATTTTCATTCGCGACGCTTGAGTGAGATACATATCTCATCAAAATTTTATTTTCCTGCTTTTGGAAGCGAAATACTTTTTGCCCTCCAGCTTTCATCCCTGCTCCACCAAAACTGAACCCTTCGATGATTCCTGCAATACGACTTACGTTTAAAATCTCACGGTTCAATAAAGAATCGGCAATTTCAAAGTAATATTTCTCATCCACCTTATGAACAGTAAATAGACCTGGGTCTGAAACTGCATCGGAAGTGATAACTTCTTCGTACTTTTTAATTTTACTTTTCTTTTTCTCCGGAGCTTTTTGCTCGGTTGGTGCTGGCGTTTGTTCTTTACTTTTTTTGCGTTGTGCCTGTAAGCCCGACCCACTAAAAAGCATAGCAGCTGCTAATATCAGTACCGTTTTTTTCATGTTAATTAAGTTTAGTTAATCCCGTATTTATCAATTAAATAGATCATTGCAGCCATTGCTGCAGCTCCCATTTCCAATTCTCTTTTATCAACTGCTTCAAGTACATCGGCCGTAGAGTGATGTACATTGAAATATCGTTGTGCGTCTGGCAATAGTCCTATCAAAGGAACTTTTTGTTCTTCTAAAGGTCCGATGTCGGCTCCTCCTCCAGTCTGAGAAAAATCATATACCCCGTAAGGTTCAAGTAATGATCTCCACTTTTGCACTTGCTTTTTGTCTTTTTCAGACATCTGAAGCGTGAATCCTCG
>JAHEMU010000303.1 GCA_024643485.1 Cytophagales bacterium | reverse complement strand
TAGGGCGTTAATCCTTACCCCTACCCGTGAGTTGGCTATTCAAATTCAAGCGATGTCCGAAGCTTTATCAAAATATACGGACTTACGAATTTTGTCAATATACGGAGGGACAGGGGCAAAAGTTCAAATCGAAGCAATAGAAAAAGGGGTTGATTTGCTAATTGCAACCCCAGGTCGGTTTATGGATTTATATTTAAAGGAGCATCTGAAAACAAAGCATTTGAAAACGTTAGTTTTAGATGAAGCCGACCGGATGATGGATATGGGTTTTATGCCTCAGATTCGAAAAATGTTGGAAATCATTCCTGTTAAAAGACAAAACTTATTGTTTTCAGCCACCATGCCCGACAAGGTGACGGAGCTGAGTCATGAGTTCCTTGAATTTCCCGAAAGAATAGAAATAACTCCTCAAGCAACTGCGGTTGAAACGGTGGAGCAAGAGCTTTTCTATGTGCCTAATATGCGTACCAAACTTAACTTTCTTCAACTACTATTGGACGAAAATCCCGAGGAGTTTAAGCGAGTAATGGTTTTTACCAGAAAAAAAACTACTGCTGAAAATATCCATCGATTTATTTCACGAAAAGAAATAGGATCGTGTAGGGTAATCCATTCGAACAAGGGCCAAAACTCCCGAATTAATGCGATGGATGAATTTAAAAGTGGAGAAATCAGATTGTTAGTTTCTACAGATGTCTCTTCTCGTGGAATTGATGTCGCGGAAGTTTCCCATGTAATTAATTTTGATGTGCCAATACAATATGATGATTATGTACATCGAATAGGAAGGACAGGGAGAGCATTGAAAACTGGTAAAGCAATTACGTTCTGTACCGATTCTGAAAAGTACCATATCAAGCATATTGAAAAGCTGATTAGAGAAACTATTCCGCTTCTCAAACTTCCTTCTAACTTAAAATTTGAAGAAACGCTTCCAGAAGAAAAAAGAGATATGGCCATGGAAGTGGATCGGCAAAAAAGAAGGGAAGACCCAGATTTTAAGGGAGCCTTTCATGAGAAAAAGGCGAAAAACGCGAAAGCAGACAAAGAAAAGAAGGTGGATAAAAATAAAAAATCAGATAAAAACACCGATAAAAAATTCCGAAAAAGGAAAGATAAAAAATTTGACAGTAAAAGGAATAAAAGATAAGGTTCTAGCATTGGTGATTCTTCTATTCCTATTTAAATTTGAACAAAATAAATCATATCATGGAATATAGAATAGAAAAGGATACCATGGGGGAAGTTCAAGTACCCGCCGACAAATATTGGGGAGCTCAAACTGAACGCTCTAGAAATAATTTTAAAATTGGTCCTGCGGCTAGCATGCCCTTAGAAGTAATATACGGCTTTGCTTATCTTAAAAAAGCGGCAGCACATACCAACCACGCTTTGGGAGTCCTGAGTGAAGAAAAAAGAGATTTAATATCTAAGGTATGTGATGAAATTCTAGAAGGAAAGCTAGACGATCAGTTCCCGTTAGTTATATGGCAAACGGGTTCAGGAACGCAAAGTAATATGAATGTGAATGAGGTTATTTCTAACCGCGCACATGTATTAATGGGAAATAAACTTGGAGAAGGTAATAGTGCAGTTCACCCGAATGACGATGTGAACAAATCGCAGTCGTCGAATGATACCTACCCAACCGGGATGCATATTGCTGCTTATAAGAAAATTGTTGATGTAACCATTCCTGGAATTGAACAGCTTCGTGACACCCTCCAAAGAAAATCGAAGGAGTATATGAAAGTGGTTAAAATAGGCAGAACACACTTGATGGATGCTACGCCGCTTACCCTTGGTCAGGAATTCTCAGGATATGTTTCACAGTTGAATCACGGAATTAAAGCGTTAAAAAATACCTTACCTCATTTGAGCGAAATGGCTTTAGGGGGTACCGCAGTAGGAACTGGAATCAATACTCCTAATGGTTATTCGGAGCATGTTGCAAAGATGATTGCAAAATTTACAGGCCAACCTTTTATTACTGCTGAGAATAAATTTGAAGCTTTGGCATCTCATGACGCTTTTGTGGAAACTCATGGTGCGTTAAAACAATTGGCGGTTTCGCTTAATAAAATATCAAACGATATCAGAATGTTAGCCTCAGGGCCTCGTTCTGGAATTGGTGAAATTATCATTCCTTCAAACGAACCTGGGTCGTCAATCATGCCGGGAAAAGTGAACCCTACTCAATGCGAGGCGCTTACTATGGTTTGTGTGCAAGTGATGGGTAATGATACCACTATAACCATGGCAGGAGCCCAAGGTCATTATGAATTGAATGTTTTTAAGCCCGTTATGGCTTTTAATTTACTTCAATCTGCTTCCCTTTTAGGGGATGCCTGCGTTTCTTTTGATGAACATTGCGCTGTGGGAATAGAGCCAAATTACCGACGTATTACCGAACATTTAAATAATTCTTTGATGCTCGTAACAGCGTTAAATACGAAAATAGGTTATGAAAAAGCGGCTAAAATAGCTAAAACAGCGCATGAAAACGGAACTACTCTTAAAGAAGAAGCTGTAAATTTGGGTTATGTAGCAGCAGAAGACTTTGATAATTGGGTTCGTCCGGAAGACATGATTGGAAGTTTAAAAAGCTAAAAATGGAGGAAAAACAGTTTCATTGAACATTTTTTTTTACTTTTAACAAATAAACATTTTTTTAACTATGTAGTATTTTAAATATTCACTATTGTAAACAGTTGTGGATTTATTAAAAAATGCTCAATTTTATCAAACTTAATATGAAAATGATGAAAAAAATATCCATCCTTCTCACCGTTGTTGCTTTGCTTTTCTGTTTTTCAACAGACTCTTTCGCCCAGTTGGGGAAAAAGGAGAAAAAGGAATGGAAAAAGAAAGCCAAAACATATTCTAAGAATCCCGCTGCCTTAAAGCAATTGGAAGACGATAATGCGGCTCAAAAAACGCAACTTGGTTCACTTGAAAGTAAGGTTTCTTCTTTGGAATCCACTGTTAGTGATAAAGATGCAACCATTTCTGATCTACAAGCAAATGTTCAAAAACTCAGATCTGACTTAGCTGGAGCTAGAAAACAAGTAGCGGATATGCAAGCTGCCCAGGCTGAAGAACCTGCAGCAAATGCAGCAAAAGGAAAAACGATTTCAATGAAAGGAGTGGTTTTTAAAGTTCAAATTGGCGCTTTCCGTAATAAAGACCTTTCAAAATATTTTGACAATAACGATAACTTCTCTGGTGAAAAAGATGAAGACGGTACCCAAAAAATTACATTGGGGTATTTCTCTGATTATTGGGAAGCCGATACGTTTAAAAAATATTTAAGAGAAATGGGCGTTAAAGATGCGTGGATTGTTCCTTACCGTGACGGCGTTCGCGTTGATATTAAAGACGTTCTTGAAGGAGTTCAGGGAGGTAAATAAATAAGTATTTATTTTCAATGATATTGTAAAGCAGTGGACCTTCCACTGCTTTATTTTTTTTACCTTTATGAACCATGCAAAATCGCTGGATTCAAAGTCCTACTTCCAACCCTGATTTAGTCAGTACTCTTTCACAGGAACTCAATGTTCAACCTGTGGTTACCGCTTTGTTGATCCAAAGAGGCATCGATACTTTTGATAAAGCCAAACAATATTTTCGACCCGAACTAACCCAGCTCCACGATCCATTTCTAATGGCTGACATGGATAAAGCGGTTTCTAGGCTCCAACAAGCGATTGAAAGGAAGGAAAAAATATTGATCTATGGTGATTATGATGTAGATGGTACTACGTCCGTAGCCTTGGCTTTTGGCTATTTAAGAAAATTAACGGATCAAATTCTATATTATATTAATGATAGAGAATCAGAAGGATATGGAATATCAAATCAAGGAATCGATTTTGCAA
>JAHEMU010000302.1 GCA_024643485.1 Cytophagales bacterium | reverse complement strand
CATGGACCAAAAAATGAGCTGTTCTTTAAACTTCATGGAGGTAAATATGCTTAAAATAATATCAAAAAGATAGAATTATCGATAAACGACTGGTTCTGAAAGGGATATGACCTTGTCCGAGTTTTTCAACACCCCTACATTTGAAAAGTTTTATTATTCACTTAAATTTAAAATTATGTTTGATCTATTTAATCAAGGCGGCCCGTTGTTTATGGGTATTCTTACTTTATTATTTTTTGGTATTGCTATCCTTTTTGTAAGCACATTTTCTGCAAACTCCCATCACATCCGAAACTCCAGGCGATCATTGATTAAATCGTTGGGTCTTTTTGCGCTGGTATTTGGAGTGTTAGGACAGTTAATTGGATTATTTTCAGCGTTTGCATCCATTGAGCAAATGGGGTCCGTTTCACCTAACATGCTGGCTGGAGGATTGAAGGTGTCGATGATCACGACAATATATGGAGTCCTAATCTTTCTATGCAGTCTTGTGATGCTCATGATTATCCAAAACAAGCCAACTAAATTGAATTAATTTGAATGAAAAAAGGATTCCAAATCAGAGTAAATGTTGGAATCCTTTTTACTTATACTGTTAAGAGATTAGTTGGAGATCATTCCTTCTACATAATAGCTTAGGATAATTTCATTCAGTTCTGCCATTGCTTTTTCTAAGGAACCTGTTCCGTGAATTTTTTCAAACTGCGCCTTGAAGTTTGGGTTTTCATTACCGAAATCTACCCAATTATCAGCTTCGCTATGAAGGGTGTAATTGTATCCGTCTTTGTTTGGGAAAACTTTTGTTATAAATAACACATTATTAGTTGGTTTTGCTTCCCATGCTTTTTTAAACATTTTATATAACTCGATGAATCTATTCTCTTTTCCAAATTTAATTTTATAATAACTATTAGATCGAATATTTCCGTATTTATTTCCTTCAATATTGTGAGATAGTTCGTTATTTACTTTTTCGAGATTACTGTTGTGAATGGTTTCAAAATAATTTTTGTGTAATTCATTGTTGTCTGCATCATGTCCTTCAGGTAATTTCATATTATCCATTTCTTCATATTGATACGGACCGTAACCCCAATATGCCATTCCTGCATTTTCACCAGTAAGAATTGTAAAAATGAAAGATTTTCCCTCATGAAACTTCTGGTCATGTTCTTTCATTCTTTTGATAGCTTCATTTTGCTTGTCCACCTTAAACTCAACTAAATGAACCATGTACAAATCAATTTTTTTTGCCTCTTGTTGTGCAAATGATGTCTGAAATAAACTCAGACATAATGAGATGATTGCTAATTTTTTCATAAGTGTGTAGTTTGGTTAATTAATGAATTTAATAAATATTAATTAAAATAAAAATATACACTTAATAAATGGTTATTATGCTTGTAATAAGTATGTTTTAAAAGTGTTATTAATTAAATTATTTAATGTTAATAGTAAATAATTTGTATTTTATTATTTATATTCATCATATGTAGTAGTGAGTATATATGATCTTGTGATTTTTTATAGGAATTTTTTAATTGTTTTTATTATTTTTTTATTATTCTTTTTTCAGTCAACTCTGCAATATGATCACACCCAAGTTGATTGAGTATTTGCTGAAATTGCGTTTTATACATCTCAATAGTATGTCCTGCGCCTCTTTCTCCTAAAGCGCCAACGCCGTACATAAATGGGCGACCCATAAAAACCATTTTTGCACCACAAGAAATAGCGCGCGCGATATCCGTTCCTGTCCTGATGCCACCATCCATCATAATCGTTATTTTTTCCCCATAGGGAGAAGTCAAACGCTGTAACGATCGTATAGTGGATTCACCCGCATCTAGCTGCCTACCTCCATGATTTGATACAATGATGCCATCTGCACCGCATCCAATCACTTTTTCGCAATCTTCTTCGTTTACTATACCTTTTATTACCAGTTTTCCCGGCCATAAATCCCGGATTTCCTTTATTCTCTCAACTGTAAGGCGACCGTCAAAGGTCTGATTCATAAAATTACCCAATTGACTCATATTTAATCCTTTTGGCATGTAGGGAAGGAGAGAAGCAAATTGAGGCTGCCCGTGCAAAAGGGTGCCAACCGCCCAGCGAGGTTTCTGAGTGATTTGGAAAATGTTTTTTAAGCTCATTTTTGGTGGCATGGATAAACCATTGCGGATGTCTTTTGGTCGGTATCCAAAAACAGGGGTATCTGCCAATAATACCAGTACCTTTATCCCCATTAATTTCGCTCGGAAGATAAGATCATTACGCATTTCCTTTTTTGCCGGATGGTAAAGCTGAAACCAGGCTTGACCTTCCGTTATTTCAGAAATCGACTCTATACTGGCGGTGGAAACCGTACTCAAAATAAATGGAATTTGATGCTTTACCGCAGCCTTTGCAAGATACTCCGCCGATTTAGGCCACATTAACCCCTGGAGGCCAATAGGAGCGATACCAAAAGGGGATGAATAGGTTTGTCCCCATAATTCGCAGGTAGAATCACCTAAAACTGTTGATCTGAGATACTGCGGATTTAATTCGATTTCATGAAAATCATGGCTATTTTTATAAAGATTGACTTCGTCGTTACAGCCTCCCGAAAGGTATTCAAACGCAAACCGTGGTATTCGCTTTTTAGCTTTTCTTATCAAATCATTCACTTCGGGGTAGGCAGGATGGAATTCAGATTTACTCATGATTTATTTTTAATGGTTCTTGTTCCCCATAAAATCGGACTTCAATCTTGGCCTTTCCCTCTTTTGGGGAGGAAAGAGTTGTTTCAAACTGAAGTTGATGATGCCCTGAAGGTATATTCATTAATTCTTCAGGAACATCGACCTGACGAATCAAATTCCAATTTTCGGAATAAAGAGCACCGGTTTTCCCTCCTGAATATTTAAAAATTTCTCCAGAAGCCAACTTTAATGGTAAAAATATCCCTTTATGGTTATCAATTTCCATTCGTAAATCTGAAATGTCACTGTTCAGTGCGGTGATAATAATCTCCATGGGTTGTTCCTTTCCTTGATTTTCAAATTCGAAAGTAGAAAATAAGGGTTCCCCCGGTTGTTTTTCCATCTCCTCAAAGGTGAATTTTGAAGAAAAGACCTCCTGAAGGAGATTTCCGTCATCTAATAACCTAAATTCCTTCGAAATGTCTTCCATACGTCGTTTTTGTTCTTCCGAGAATCGTTGTTCCATTCTGGCTTGTTCCCATATACCTAATGTGGATAAAATTTGATCGGCTTGTCCGTTTTTTTCTAGCTCATTGTAATTAATCACAAACGCATAACCCGCATTAAAAGCGGCCGACCTCGCCAACATCCATTCGATGTCTTCAATAGAGGTTTGGGAAGTCATTTTGAACCACCCCAACATTCCTGGCATATAATTTCTTTTAAAGTACGCCTGATTTTTAAGTCGGTATTCGGTCTGACTTTCCCTGAAGCCTGCATACCAGGGCTCTCCCCAATTCATACGCGTGTACATGTGCCAGAAATAATGAGTGGTACGACTTGCATCGGCTATATAGTGCTGTTTGATTTGATCGTTGATATTATCAAACCAGGTTTGAGTGAACAGAATTTCACCGTAAATCCCCATTCCCGTAGATCGATTTCCTTCTACGCCATCGAATGAGATTTGCCGAAGACCCGTCTCGTTAAAAAGTTGTGCAATATTTTTCGACATTTCAACTGTTAGCTCAGGGTTAGTCAGAAATACCTTATAACCGTGGTCAGCCAGACGAACCACCGATGAACCTTTGTTGTGAGAGGAGGCTGTTGTATTAAAAGCGCCCCTTTCGCAGTTGATTAATTTCAAACCATTTTCTCTAGAAACTCCTTCATAACGAATCAATTCATCTTCGATGCG
>JAHEMU010000023.1 GCA_024643485.1 Cytophagales bacterium | reverse complement strand
TACGGTTCTTCTGTACCTTTATTAATGAGGTCATCAATAAGTACTCCGATATATGCTTCATTTCTTGAAAGGACTAACGGTTCTTTTTCATTTAATTTGAGGTGTGCATTAATGCCAGCCATTAACCCTTGGCAAGCCGCTTCTTCATATCCTGTGGTTCCATTTATTTGTCCAGCGAAATAAAGGTTTTCAACGAGTTTAGTTTCTAGTGTTGATTTTAATTGTGTTGGCGGAAAGTAATCATATTCAATGGCGTATCCTGGTCTGAACATTTTAGCTTGTTCAAATCCTGGGATTTGTTTTAGTGCTTTGAGTTGTACGTCTTCAGGTAAAGAAGTTGAGAAACCATTTACGTAAACTTCCACCGTATTCCAACCTTCCGGTTCTACGAATATTTGGTGTCTTTCTCGTTCAGCAAAACGGTTGATTTTATCTTCTATACTTGGGCAATATCGAGGGCCAATTCCTTGTATTCTTCCAGAAAACATAGGTGATTCTTCAAAGCCAGTTTCTAGTATTTGATGTACAGTTGGATTGGTATAGGTGATGTGACAGCTTCTTTGAGTAGTAAGTGATTTGGTTTTTTTACTGTAACTAAACTTACCAGGATTTTCATCACCTTTTTGTTCTTCCATTTTAGAGTAGTCTAAAGAGCGACCGTCTATCCTTGGAGGTGTTCCTGTTTTCATTCTCCCTGATTCAAATCCTAGGGATTCTAATTGTTCAGTAATTCCGATGGCAGACCTTTCTCCTGATCGGCCACCGCCAAATTGTTTGGTACCTATGTGCATAACACCGTTTAAGAAAGTACCATTAGTTAAGACTACTGCGTCTGTTTCTATTTCTAAACCAAGACCAGTTACCACACCAATTACCTTATGATTTTTCACCATAACCGACGTAACCATGTCTTGCCAAAAGTCAACATTAGGGGTTTCTTCTAAAAGTTGTCGCCATTCCAATGCGAATAATACACGGTCATTTTGAGTACGAGGGCTCCACATGGCCGGACCTTTAGACATATTTAGCATTCGAAATTGTATCATTGATCGATCCGAAACAATTCCAGAGTACCCACCTAACGCATCTATTTCTCTAACTATTTGTCCTTTAGCCACTCCCCCCATTGCTGGATTACACGACATGTGCGCAATGGTTCCCATATTCATAGTGATGAGTAGAACCTTTGAGCCCATGTTTGCCGCCGCCGCTGCCGCTTCGCATCCAGCATGGCCTGCACCTACAACGATAATATCATATTTTGATAGCATACCTAAAAAGTATAATGTTCCACGTGAAACATTTTGTGTGAAATTTTAATAATTAGCTTAATGTTTCACGTGAAACATTGTTTAGAATTTCCGCAAAGATAAGCAGGAGTCTTCTTTTATTCGCATCAATTTTTGATCTTCTTCAGTCTTATCTCCAAAGCCGATACAATGCAATAAGCCGTGGGCCATCACTCGATTGAGTTCTGTTTGGAAATCTACGGCTTCAGTTTCGGCATTTTCTTTCACACGATCTATGCTTATAAAAATGTCCGCGTCTATTTTACCTTCTTCTTCTGAAAGGTCGAAGGTAATGATGTCAGTATAAAAATCGTGATTTAAATGTGTTCTGTTTATATCAAGCAGGTGGTCATCACTGCAGAAAATAAAGTTGATATCTCCTGCCTTTACTTGATATGTAGAAAGGATTTCGTTTAACCACTGGTCATGGTCGTTCTGAAAAGGAAGATCGAAAGTTACGTCTTCCGCAAAATATGCAATAGCCATTAGTTAATATAGAATTCAAGAATTACCACTCGGCCGTCGTTTTCAAATGAAATTTCATCACATAGATGTTTCATTAGAAAGATTCCACGTCCGTTCGGTTTTTCTAAGTTTTCTTCAGAAGTAGGGTCGGGTAAGTTATTTAAGTCAAACCCGGGGCCTTCATCCTCGATTTTAAAACGAATCGTATTCTGATCGATGATTAAATTGAGATTGACATTTTTATTTTTATCGCCTTTGTTACCGTGTTGAATTGCGTTGTTAACTGCTTCAGTTACAGCAATCATGATATTGCCATAGATGTCATCGTTTAATTGAAATCGTTCTTTCGCATTGTCGATAAAGCTTTCGACAATTCGAATGTTTTCAGCAATTGATGGAATTTCGATGTTTATATTATTCATACTAGTTTTTATTCCCTCCCTCTCCTAGGCGTTTAAAATAATCAGTCACTTCTTTTTTATAATACGGATAGTATTTAGGAGGAAGCGTTTTAAGTAATTCTATTTCTTTTTCTTTTAACTTAAAATATTCTTCAAAGGAGGCCGGAACAATTCGTTCATATTCCTTAGCCGTTTCTCCTTTTCTCTCCTCATCCATTTCCTTTTCTCGCAGTGAATTTTCAGCTTCAAGCAAACGCGTAAGAATGTCTTGTTGTCTTCTTATCATCTGCTCGGTTAATTGCTTATTCACCAATTCCGTTTCAGTTTGTTCCATTTTACCTGGAATATCACCACCTGGAATTCCGCCATTCGTGGGATCCATTTCCTCCATTCTCTGTTGCATTTCTTGTAATGCTTGACGGATCCTCGCTTGCTCGGCTGCCAATTTAGCTAATTCTTCGGATAATTCTCTTCCACTAGCCCCACCTTCTTTTAATTGTTGAATTTTTTGGTTGATTTCTTGTTGCTGCTGAGCTAAAGATTTTTGATCTCCTTTCTTTTGGTTGGACTTACCGTTACCCGATTGAGACATGGCGTTCATCATCTGTTCTAGTACATCATCTAATAATAAGGCTAAATTATTCATGGAGGTCATGGCAAATTGTTGTTTCGAAATGGCCTCATATCGATTTCGCTCTTTTAAAAATGATGCACTGCTTTCCATGTATTCGTTCATTTCAGTGACTTCACGGGTGATGAAATTAGATAATTGAAATACTCGTTTTGATAAACTTATTAAGCTGTCTTCGATTACACGGGCATCGTCGCGTAATTTTAATTGATTTTGAGAAAGAGGAACAAATTGCGGGTCACTTTCATTGACTTCCTTGAAATTTTTAAACAACGACTCCTGGTCGAAGGATAGTTTTAATAGGTTATGTATTATATCACGTAGGTAATCTAGATTTTCTTGCATCATCTGCATTTCCATCCCGGCCTGCATGTCTTGCATATTTTGAGCCATCTTTTTCATTCCCTCTGCCGCTTTTTGTTGAGATTCATTAGCCTTATTGCGTTGAGACTGATTTTGAGGTGACTTTTGATTTTCAGGCGGGCTTTGATCACCTGATTTATTTTTTTCGCCAGCTGACTTCTCCTCATCGTTGGACTTTTCGTTTTCCTCGGAACTTTTCTGCTGAGAATCACTGGATTTGCTGTTTTCAGTATCCGATTGATCCTGTTTACTTAAATTTTCAAGTGAATTTTTACTTTCCTCTAATTTCTCTTCAATTTCTTTCTTTAGCTGACTCTGATCCGGCAAATTTCCAGGTTGTTGCAACTCCTGATTCATTTCCTGAAGTTTATCTAATTGCTTTTGAGCTTCATCAAAGGATTTGTTGATGTTGTTTTGATCCTTTAATAGATCACCCTCCTTACGTTTACCTTCTTTTGTTTCGTCTGCCAGATTTTCCTGTTTTTCAGCCAAATTTTCAAGGTTTTTAATGTTCTCAGCTATTTCATAATCGAGTTTTAATTTCTTATACAACTCCATCGCCCGATCAATTTCCTGCTGAACGTTCTTATTTCTCCGGTTAATTTGTTCCATTAATTGTTGAAGTTGCTCAACTCCCGACTTTTCATCCAACATGCGTTGCAATTCTTCATACAGTTTTTTGGTTTCCTCGTCCATTAAATCATTCATCATTTCCTGTAATCGCTTGGATCGCTCCTTATATTGTTCGTCTTGTGGACTAAACCTTGATTTTTGCTGATCATTTTGGCGATTGAATTCCTTTAAATTTTCAATTGCTTGTTCGAGTTCTTCCCTTTCTTTTACTATTTCACGCAAATTTTCTTCTTCTTCCCACTCTAGTTTGCGATCACTTTTAAGAGCTTCTTCCGCTTTTTTAAGGCGTTCCTCTAAATCTTTTGCTTTTTTAAGGGCTTCCTCTCCCTGCTCTTCAGTTTTATTAGAACCTTCCGTAATTTGTGCTTGAATTTCTTCCGCTGATGGAATTTTAAATTGATAAATTGAAGTTCGACTGGTTTTCCTACCGTGTATACCATCATTGTCTTTTACTTCCATAAAATACTCAATCGAACTACCTGAAAACAGATCAATAGAATCTAACTCAAATGGGTAGTAAAATGCTTGTCTTGTATTTTGAGATTGAAGTGGTAGTTTAAGTACTTGGTATTTTGATGAGGTATTTTGTTCTGTTTTTACCCTATAATTAAAGGTTAAACTGGTTAAGCCGTGGTCATCTGAAATATCCCCTCCTAAAATGATTGATTGGTAAAATAGAGTGTCTTGGTAACTATTTAAATTTATTTCTGGAAACTCATCTTTTTTAACTTGAATGGTATATTGTATTTTCTCTTTATTTTTACTGTATTTATTTTCTAATTCAATAGAGTAATTAGTGTTGGAGTATATTTTACTTTCATATTCAAATAAATTATTGTCTTTTGAGGATAAATTATTTTTGATTGAATCTTGTTCAAATAGGATAGATAATTGTTCCGTTTCTATGGTTGCAAACCTCCATTTTACTAAGGTACCTTCTGGAATTTCTATATTTCCAATATTTGTGAATCGTTCTGATTTTCGATTTATGTATTTCGGATAATAAAGTTCCACGTGAAACTCACCAATGCCAGGGCGTTCTACTACTTTTAATTTCTGTAGGTCACTAATATATCCTGCTGATTCAAACCGAAATTGTTTATCGCTTTGTAGATTCTTAAACATGTATTCAAAAGAACCTACGCCAGTTTCTTCCATTTTAATTTTTCGATCACCTTGGATTATATAGGCTTGTTCGGGAATCGAATTTCCTATTAATGACAAGTTGATTGTTGCATTTTCATTTCTAAAGGCATATTCGGGTATGTTACTTTCAAATGAAAAGGGGGCATCAGCGACAAATTCTTCATTGAAATATAAAATTCTTTGCGTGCTGTCTGTAATAACATGAGGAAAGAAGGCAAATATTATGACAATGAGTGATATTGGTGAAAAAGCATATTTTAAATACTTTTTATTCTCTTTTAATTCTATTGAAGTTTCAAAATCAATACCTTCAATCGTAGCTTCTTTCTGCAGAATTCCTGCTTCTAATAACGGATTTTTTTCCGGTTGCCTGATTAGTTGTAAATAATTAAGCAAACGATCCTTTACCGTAGGAAAGGCCTGCCCAATTTTTTTAGCAGCTTCATCATCACTCATTCTCTTTTGCTTAAAAGAAAATTGTAAGAGCGGATAATAAAGATATTTGTGAAATATGTACAACACGCCTAAAACAGAGCCGAAAAATAGGATGGTTCTAAATAGGGAAGAAAAATCAAAGATATATTCCAACAAATTAGCTACTAGAAATAAAATAGAGAACGCGCCGGAAAACAACAAAACACCTTTTACTACCTGATTTAAGTAGAATTTGCGTTTGAATTGCCGCAATCGTTTGAATATATCGGTTCTATTTACCATTATCTCGTTATACGCACAAATGAAACCTTAGTTAGAATTGTCTCATATCTTTTAATTCCATTTCAAGCGCTCGTGTACTTATTTGTAATTCTCGTAAAGAAATAAGAAGAGAAATTAAAAGTGAAAGCATGCTTACGCCAAAGGTGTAATTTCCAAAATTAGACAAATCACTAAATACCATAAACATGCTCAAAACACAGAATACAAAACTAAAAACTCCACAAATTTGCATCCATTTGATTAATCTAACCCTTGAAGTTAAATTTTGAATTTGCTCAATAATAATGACCTGATCTGGAAATTCCAGATGTTTTTTATGCAAATTTCGGATCAAATTGGCTACACCTAAAAAACGATTGGTATATGCCAATAAGAGCAATGTAATTGCCGGAAATAAAAGTGCAGGTGTATTTATTGTTATAGTCATTTCTAAAATCTCTATTACCAAATATTCGGGTGCTGCTCATCAAAATCAGTGGCCTGCTGATAGGCAGCTGCAAGTTGAAGCAATTTTCCTTCTTCAAACATGTTTCCAATAAAGGAAATGCTGGTCGGACTGTTTTTACTATTGAATCCATTTGGAACAACCACACATGGCTGACCGGTTAAATTGGTTATTAATAATTGACGACCTGCAAAACTAGGGGTTACAATCACATCAAAATCTTTCAAAAGTGCATGCATTTCTTGTATTAATTCAAATCGAACTCGATTAGCATTGATATAATCGACTGCAGGGATAAATCGCGCGCTTCTAAAACTGTTTGGCCAAGCATATTTATCTTGTCGTACAAGTAAATCATCTTCGCCATTGCGAGTAATTTCATCAAATGCCGCAGCAGCTTCCGCTTGTAAAATGATAATCAATGCTCCAATCGGTAAATCATCAGGAAGCTTAACTTCTTCTAATTTTAGATTCATAGCACGTAAAGTTTCAATGGTCTTTTTATCGTTTTCCGACGCAGTTGAATCAAAGAAATCAGCTAAATAACCAATCTTTAATTGGTGGATATCAGATGTAGCGTCAAAATTAAAAGGCTGGTTATATAGGGATTGATCTTGTTGATCCTGCCCTATTATTGAGTTGAAAACAATTGCACAATCTAAAGCAGAGCGACAAATTGGCCCAATTTTATCCATCGACCAACACAAAGCCATGGCACCAGTTCTGCTTACTCTACCATATGACGGCCTTAATCCGGTAGTCCCGCAACGAGTTGAAGGGGAAACAATACTCCCCAAGGTTTCGGTTCCGATGCTAAATGCAACTAATCCGGCTGAGGTGGCACTAGCAGAACCTGCACTACTTCCGCTACTGCCTTGCTCTTTATTCCAAGGGTTTTTTGTAACTCCACCGTACCACACATCCCCCATCGCAAGTGCTCCCATGGTAAGTTTAGCGATAAGTACCGCTCCAGCTTCTTCCAATTGTTTTACCACTGTGGCGTTCATATCAATGGTTTGATTTTTGAAAGGCGCCGCTCCCCAAGTGGTTTTATATCCTTCAACAGCTAATAAGTCTTTTACTCCATAAGGAATTCCGTGTAGTGGTCCTCGATATTTTCCCGCAGCAATTTCATCATCTGCTCGTTTAGCTTGAGCGAGAGCCGTTTCTTCAGTAATGGTGATTACACACTCTAATTCAGGTCCGTGTTTTTTCAAACGTTCCAGATAAATTTGAGTTAATTCTGTACTGCTTATTTGTTTATTTTTAATTAAAACAGAAAGGTCGGCGACGGTAAAAAATGCTAATTCTTCCTTATTTTCAGGCATTTTAACTGTTTTTTTCAAACCGAAATTTACAGGTATCTGCACTGATTCATTTAAATCGAATCCCACTGGAATTGGATTAAACTGAAGGGCGGGAGGTGTACTATTTGAAAGGACGTGTTTGTGTAAATCTATCAAATCAGCTTGCATATCGGATAGGTTCTCTATTAAACTATCCCTTTCTGAGGTGGTCAAATTTACATCGATAAAAGATTCTATAGATGAAGTTGGGCTATTCGGAAGGCTGGTTGTTTCCGTTTTTGGATTACAGGAAATAATCATTCCTCCCAACATTAATCCAATGGAAAATGACGATATTTTCATAAATTATTTACTTGAAGTATATAAATTGATTGAATTATTACTTTAATATTTCACGTCCTATTACTAGTTTTTGAATTTCTGAGGTCCCCTCACCGATGGTACATAATTTTGAATCTCGATAATATTTTTCAGCGGGATAGTCTTTGAGATAACCGTATCCACCAAAAATTTGAACAGCTTCATTTGAGACTTTTACAGCAACTTCACTGGAGTATAATTTTGCCATCGCGGATTCACGAGTCACTTTTTGCCCAGCTTGTTTAAGGGTAGCGGCTCTTTCGGTGAGTAATAACGCGGCATCTACCTCCGTCGCCATATCAGCAAGTTTGAAAGAAATTCCTTGAAACTTCGAAATGGATTGATTGAATTGTTTTCTTTCTTTACTATAGGCTAAAGCCGCTTCATAAGCTCCTTGGGCGATACCCACACCGAGGGCGGCAATAGAAATTCTTCCTCCATCAAGCACCTTAAGTGATTGTACAAAACCTTCACCAACTTCACCAATAACGTTTTCTTTAGGCACTTTACAGTTTTCAAAAAACATTTCAGTGGTTTCTGAAGTGCGCATTCCCAATTTATTTTCCTTTCTTCCTTTGAGTAAACCAGGCATTCCTCTTTCAACAATAAATTCGGTCATTCCATGTGAATCACCAACTTTTCCTGTTCGGGCAATAATTACAGCGATATCCCCGGAATTTCCGTGTGTAATAAAATTTTTACCGCCATTTAGGATAAAGGAATCCCCAGATTTTTCTGCAACGGTGCGCATATTTGCGGCATCGGAACCCGTATTTGGTTCAGTAAGTCCCCACGCGCCTAACCACTCGCCACTCGCAAGCTTGGGCAAATATCTTTTTTTCTGTTCTTCGTTGGCATGCTGCAAAATATGACCGGTGCAAAGAGAATTATGGGCGGCAACACTTAATCCAATTCCTCCATCAATTCTGCCAAGTTCACTAATAACGGTTACATATTCAGGATAACCAAACCCGCTTCCCCCGTATTCATGTGGAACCAAAACTCCCATTAGCCCCATGGTTCCAAGTTTTTTTAGTAATTCAATAGGAAAATGCTGTTTTTCATCCCATTCCATACGATTTGGAATCATCTCTTTCTCTGCCATTCGACGAATCATGTCGCGAATCATGGATTTATTTTCTTTTTCCATAGAATTAGTTTTTTTGAATCAAATCAAATATACAAAAATTGAATGTGAATAATTTAACAATAAAAAGGCAGTTAATGTTAATTACACTATTTTTACGTCAAAATAATTGGCCGCAAGCTAAAATTTAATTGCATTTTAATTATGAAACTTACTGTTATTGGTACTGGATATGTGGGTTTGGTTTCTGGAACTTGTTTTGCTGAAACAGGAAATCAAGTGACTTGTGTGGATATTGATGAGGAAAAGGTACAAAAACTGAAATCTGGTAAGATTCCAATTTATGAACCTGGTCTTGAAAATTTATTCTTGAGGAATATTCAACAAGGAAGACTGCATTTCACAACTAATCTTCAAGAAGGTATTGAAAATGCGCAGATTATTTTTCTTGCGCTACCCACTCCTCCAGGTGAGGATGGTTCCGCCGACTTACAATATGTATTAGGTGTCGCCAGGCAATTGGGTAAAATGCTTAAGAAATATACAGTAATCGTTGATAAAAGTACGGTGCCAGTGGGTACCGCAGATATCGTTCGGGCCGCAATTGCCGAACATGCGACCGTCGAATTTGATGTAGTTTCAAATCCCGAATTTTTAAGAGAAGGTGTGGCGGTTGACGATTTTATGAAACCCGATCGTGTGGTAATCGGTTGTTCCACTTCAAAAGCCCAGGAAGCGATGCAGCGGTTGTATGAACCATTCGTTCGACAAGGAAATCCAATCATTTTTATGGATGAGCGATCGGCTGAGCTAACAAAATATGCAGCGAACTCATTTTTGGCTACAAAAATTAGCTTTATGAATGAAATTGCGAATTTATGTGAATTACTCGGTGCTGATGTTGACCTAGTTCGCAAGGGATTGGGCCCAGATAGCCGTATTGGAAATCGATTTTTATTTGCTGGGATTGGTTATGGCGGTAGTTGCTTTCCGAAAGATGTAAAGGCATTGGCCAAATCGAGTTTGGATGTACAATACGATTTTAAAATTTTAAAAGCGGTTATGGAGGTAAACGAAATTCAGAAAACAAGACTGATACCTCAAATGGCTGCCTATTTTGGTGGAAATCTAACCGGGAAAACCATAGCAATTTGGGGTTTGTCTTTTAAGCCTTATACCGATGATATTCGTGAAGCGCCCGCATTACAAAACATCGATGAATTAATTTCACTTGGCGCAAAAGTTCGTGTTTTTGATCCGGAGGCGATGGATAACGTTAAGAAATCCATGGGAGATAAAATGTATTATGGAAAGGATGAGTACGATGTTTTGGATGGTGCTGATGCCTTGTTTATTGCCACTGAATGGCCAGTTTTTAGAAATCCAGATTTTGATAAAATTCATCGAATATTTAAAAACAAGCTTATTTTTGATGGTAGAAACCTTTTCCATTTAGATGAAATGAAAGAGCAAGGATTTACCTATTTCAGTATTGGTAGAAAAACCATTACTCAATGAAAAAAACCGTTCTGATTACCGGTGCCGCAGGCTTTTTGGGATCTCATTTATGTGATCGCTTTTTAGCCGATGGATATAAAGTAATCGGAATGGATAATTTGATTACCGGGGACCTTCGTAACATCGATCATTTATTTAAGTCTGCTGATTTTGAATTTTATCAACACGACATCAGTAAATTTGTACATATTCCTGGAGACCTCGATATCATTTTGCATTTTGCTTCACCTTCTAGCCCTATTGATTACCTTAAAATACCAATTCAAACATTAAAAGTGGGTTCATTGGGAACCCACCATTTGCTGGGATTAGCCAAAGATAAAAAAGCAAAAATTCTGATTGCATCCACTTCGGAAGTATATGGGGACCCATTAATACACCCACAACCAGAAACATATAATGGAAATGTGGATCCAATTGGTCCGCGTGGAGTTTATGACGAAGCAAAGCGTTTTCAAGAAGCAATAACAATGGCCTATCACCGGGTTCATGGTTTGGAAGTTAGAATCGCGAGGATATTTAACACCTATGGGCCACGGATGCGGCTGAATGATGGGAGGGTTTTGCCTGCTTTTATTGGTCAGGCGCTTAGGAATGAAGCATTAACAGTTTTTGGGGATGGTTCGCAAACACGTTCATTTTGTTATGTTTCTGATACAATTGAAGGAATTGTTCGTTTATTAAATGCCGATTTTACAGGACCTGTAAATATTGGAAATCCCGATGAAATCAGCATTTTAGATTTTGCGACAGAAATTAAACAGTTGATGAATTCACAATTAGAAATTGAGTTTCTTCCGCTACCCAAAGGCGACCCTAAGCAAAGGAAACCGGATATTTCCTTAGCGCAAAAATTACTAAATTGGGAACCCATTGTGGAACGTAAACAAGGAATTGACCATACGTTATCCTACTTTAAACACTTGCCAAAGGAAAATTTATATCAAAAAGAACACTCATTTAATCAATACATTAAAAAATGAAGAAAATTCTGGTAACAGGCGGTGCAGGTTTTATAGGTTCACACACAGTGGTGGAGCTAGTAAATGAAGGGTTTCATCCAATAATAATTGATAATTTTTCAAATTCTGATCCATCGGTTATTTCAAATCTTGAAAAGATTACGCAGAAACCAATCGTTTGTTATGAAGGGGATATTCAGGATCGGCCTTTTTTAGAAAAAGTGTTTGAAATGGAAGGGGATATTTATGCTGCCATTCATTTTGCCGCGTTTAAAGCAGTAGGAGAATCAGTCCAGTTTCCACTAAAATATTACCGAAATAATATAGAGAGCCTTACAGTATTGCTTGAAGTGATGGAACACTTCTCATGCAAATATCTAGTTTTTTCGAGTTCTTGTACCGTTTATGGCCAACCTGAAAAATTGCCTGTTACAGAAGAAACACCGCGTCAGCCTGCAGAATCACCTTATGGTAAAACAAAGCAAATTTGCGAGGACATATTAGAGGATTATATAAAATCGGGAGGCGGAGTTTCTGTTATTTCTCTAAGATATTTTAATCCAATTGGAGCACATTCTAGTGGATTAATTGGAGAATTGCCAATTGGAGTTCCGGCAAACCTTGTTCCTTTTATTACCCAAACTGCTGCAGGAATCCGTGAAAAATTAACTGTTTTTGGAACGGATTATCAAACTCCTGACGGATCTTGTATCCGTGATTATATTCATGTGGTTGATTTGGCAAATGCCCATGTATCCGCAATTAATTATTTAGAAAAAAATAACGAATCTCCGTTGTATAAGATTTTTAATGTGGGTGTAGGTAAAGGGTATAGCGTACTTGAAATGGTCAATGCTTTTGAAACGGTCAGTAAGGTAAAATTACCTGTATTTTTAGGTGATCGCAGAGCAGGTGATATCGAACAAATATTTGCCGATACGACAAAAGTAGAAAATGAAATGGGTTGGAAAGCTAAAATTTCCTTAAATGATGCCTTGAAGGATGCTTGGAAATGGCAGCAAAACATAAGTAAAAAATGAAAACAATAGTAATTACAGGTGGGGCAGGATTTATAGGATCCCATGTTGTCAGAAGGTTTGTAAATAACTACCCTCAAGTGAAAATTATTAACTTGGATGCATTGACTTATGCTGGTAATTTAGCCAATAACGAAGATATTGCTGGTAAAGAGAATTATCAATTTATAAAGGGCGATATCACTGATTTAGAATTTATTACGAAGTTTTTCGATGAATATAAACCAGATGGAGTCATTCACCTCGCAGCTGAATCGCATGTAGACCGATCGATCAGGGATCCCTTTTCTTTTATCAAAACCAACATTCTTGGTACAGTAAATTTGATGAATGCTGCAAAAAATCTTTGGGGTTCAAATGTGGCAGACAAGAGATTTTATCACGTAAGTACGGATGAAGTGTACGGGTCTCTCGGAGAAACAGGATATTTTATGGAAGATACTTCCTACGATCCGCAGTCGCCATATTCCGCTTCGAAGGCAAGTAGTGACCATTTTGTAAGAGCCTATCATAATACCTATGGTTTTCCAGTAGTTATATCGAATTGCAGTAATAACTACGGACCAAACCACTTTCCCGAAAAATTGATTCCTTTGATGATTCATAATATTCAGGAAAATAAACCTCTTCCTGTTTATGGAAAAGGGGAAAATATTAGAGATTGGTTATATGTTGAAGATCATGCGGCAGCAATTGATGTAATTTACCATCGCGGTAAAACAGGGGAAACATATAACATTGGCGGCGAAAATGAATGGAAAAATATCGAATTAGTTACTTTTTTATGCCAGCTAATGGATAAGAAATTGGGAAGGGATTTAGGAACCGCTGAAAAACTAATTACCTATGTAACCGACCGCGCCGGGCACGACATGAGATATGCTATTGATGCCAAAAAATTAAGAGAAGAATTAGGCTGGCGACCTTCTGTAACTTTTGAAGAAGGTCTTGAAAAAACGGTCAACTGGTATTTGAATAATCGCGAATGGCTTGCTGCGGTTACTAGCGGGGAGTACCAGCATTATTATGAATCTTATTATTCTAAACTATGAAAGGAATTATTTTAGCAGGAGGATCAGGAACAAGATTACATCCATTAACATTGGCTGTGAGTAAGCAATTAATGCCTGTATATGATAAACCAATGATTTATTATCCTTTGTCGGTCTTATTAATGGCTGGAATCAAAGAAATCTTGATCATTAGTACTCCACACGATTTACCCCATTTCGAAAAATTGTTGGGCGACGGCTCTTCCATTGGTTGCCAATTTAGCTATGCAAAACAAGAGGTTCCTAACGGATTAGCACAGGCATTTGTGATTGGTGAAGAATTTATAGGAAACGAAAAAGTGGCTTTGGTACTTGGCGACAACATTTTTTATGGAACAGGGTTTACGTCTCTGTTAAAAGAAAGTGCCAATCCAGACGGGGGAATTGTTTTTGCATATCACGTGAATGACCCGGAACGATATGGCGTCGTTGAATTTGATGACGATAAAAAAGCCATATCAATTGAAGAAAAACCGGCGAATCCAAAATCGAGTTATGCCGTTCCTGGCTTATATTTTTACGATAATGAAGTCGTGGAAATAGCAAAAAATTTGTCTCCATCTCCAAGGGGAGAGTACGAAATTACTGATGTAAATAGAGAATATCTCAGAAGGGGAAAATTACATGTCGGAATCATGAGCCGGGGTACAGCTTGGTTAGATACAGGGACTTTTAGTTCTTTGATGCAGGCAGGTACGTTTGTCCAGGCAATTGAAGAAAGGCAGGGATTAAAAATCGGCTGTATAGAAGAAATAGCGTATCGAATGGGCTTTATTGACAAAGCACAATTGATAAAAATTGCTCAACCGTTGACAAAAAGTGGATATGGCAATTATTTACTTCAAATCATTGATAAAAAGATTTACAATTGATGTAATTTTGTTAAAAATAATAGTGAAATGAAACGCCACTTTAAATCTCAAATAGCATATAATAATTGGGCAAACGAACGAGTGCTTGAGTCATTGGAAGACCAACAAGTAACAGAGCCAAAAATTTTGGAAATCTATGGTCACATGGTTTCTTCTCAAATAATATGGCTATTGAGAATAAAAGGCTTGCCAACTAGTCCGTTTCCTCTTTGGGAAAATTATAATAAAGTGGAACTGCGGTCGATGACAGAAGAATCTTCTAGGAATTGGATAAACTACCTAGAAGAGCATAAATTTGATACGTTTGAGGAAATGATTTCATATGTAAACTCCAAGGAAATTACCTATGAGTCTACCATACGTGAAATAGTTTCACATATGCTTCTTCATTCGGCATATCACCGTGGACAAATTGCGGTTTTATTACGAGAAAGAGGGTTAGTTCCACCCGTTACTGATCATATAGCATATTCCAGACTATAGGAAAAAACTATGGAGATAATTGAAGTTAACCATATTCAATTAGAAAAAGAGTTTATTGAGATTCATAACCAGCTTAATCAAGCGGACCCTAATTGGATAC
>JAHEMU010000301.1 GCA_024643485.1 Cytophagales bacterium | reverse complement strand
TTACCATTCAAAACAGGACTTCCGATTTAAATGAAGATTTAAAAAAGACCATTGCACAAATAAATACCATTGATTCCAATCGAATTGTTCTCAATTCTCGATTAAAACTAATTTCCGAATTATCCAGTCAGTTAACTGAGGAAAACATCGTGGTTTCATCACAGAATTTTCCTCCTGAAATGGTTAAAAGTATTGTCGAAATCAATGACCTAATGGAAAGGAAAAATCAGCTAGGGTTAGCGTATAAAGAAACTACCTTTGCTGTACGTGAATTAACCCTTCGATTAAAAAATGAAAAAGAAAATTTAACAGGGATGATTTCTAAATACATCAACTCAGTAAATAATCAACTTTCACAATTACAACAATCGAAATCAAACTTGGAGCGAAATTTTATTTCAATTCCTGAAAAAAGTACTGAATTTAACAAAAATCAAAGGTATTATGACTTATATGAAGAATTCTATTTGTCATTAATGCAAAGCAAAGCTGAATTTGAAATTGCTGTAGCCGGAACGACCCCTAATTTTAAAATTTTAGCCAACGCAACCGAACCCATAAATCCAATTTATCCCAACAGTAAGTATATTTGGTTTGCTAGTATAACAATTAGTTTATTTTCCTCCCTATTATTTATCCTTGGCATTTATATCACAGAAAATAGAATAAATAATGTGGAAGAAATTGAACAAATTCTTCCTTATCCAAATTTGGGCTCTATTCCAAAATCTAAAATAAGAACAGATATCAACCGAATGATAGTGAATGATTACCCTAAGTCAGGTGTAAGTGAGGCATTAAGAACCATTCGAACAAATATCCAATTCCTAATACCCGGTAAAACACCAAAAGTTGTAACAATCACCTCAACCATTGGTGGCGAAGGAAAAACATTTTTGACTCTAAATTTAGGCGCAATTTTAGCTTCATCGAGAAAGCGAGTAGTGATTATCGACTTGGACATGAGAAAACCTCAAATAGGTCAAAGTTTTAGTCCAAATGTCGAGTTTGAAAAGGGAATTAGTACGGTATTGATCAATCAACATACATTAGAAGAAAGCATCGTTCCATCTAATATAGATAACCTTCATTATATTCCTTCCGGCCCCATCCCTCCAAATCCTTCTGAATTGATATTGAATGGGGAATTTGAGCGAGTACTCGAGCAGCTACGAGAAAATTACGATATTATTTTACTCGACACCCCCCCTATTGGATTGGTGACCGATGCCATGTTAGCCATGAAAAGGTCAGATTTAACTTTGTTAACCATCCGGGCTTCTTATTCGAAAAGAAAAGAAGTTCAGTCAATTAACAGACTAACAAGCTTCCAGCACTCCAAAATTGCATTTATCCTCAACAGTGTCGAAAGCGCTTCTGTTTACGGATATAATTATGGATATTACAGTGAAAAAAAATCGTAACACGTGATTTCATGGTTTAACAAAAAGGAAGTTATTTTTCCAGGAAATGATATAAAAACAGATATTCATTCCCATTTGATTCCCGGTATCGATGACGGAAGTCAAAGCATGGAAGAATCTATTGCTTTGTTACGCAAATTTGAAGAAATGGGATATTCTCATTTAATTACTACTCCTCATATCATGCAGGATTATTTTGCAAACACTTCAGATATCATTCAAAATGGACTTAGTCAACTTAGATCAGAGGCTTTAAAAAACAAAATAAATCTTTCGATAGATGCCGCGGCAGAGTATTATCTCGATGAATTCCTTTTCGAAAAATTGAATAAAAATGATCAGTTACTCACTTTTGGAAACCAATATCTTCTATTTGAAATGTCCTTTATGTCCGTTTCACCTTATCTCAATGAATTCATTTTCAAGTTAAGATCTAAGGGAATACGGCCTATATTAGCGCATGCAGAACGATATAGCTATTACTTTGGAAAAGTTGACGCCATTGAAGACCTAATTGAACGTGGTGTTTTTATCCAACTAAATATAAATTCACTTACAGGATACTATACAAAACCAGTAAGAAAGCTTGCCGAACAGCTTATTGACAGGCAATTAGTGCATTTTATTGGAACTGATTGTCACCGAATGGATCACTTAGATAGAATAAATGAAGCTTCATCACTCAAATACTTTAAAAAAGCACTAAATTTGCCGCTTCTTAACCGAACCTTATAAAAAATGGTAATAATTACGGGAGCTAGTGGATTAGTTGGAAGCTATCTTTGCATTCAATTACAGAAAAAAAACATTCCGTTTAAAGGAATAATAAGAAAAGGTAGTTCATTGCATTTGTTACAAGAAATTCATCCGGAAAATTTAGTATATGGGGACTTACTTGAACCGGAATCGTTAGAAGAACATTTAGCTGAAGCTTCCATTATTGTACATTCTGCCGCGATTATCAGTTTCGACCCCACTGACTACCCTTTAATGAATCAGGTCAACATCGAAGGGACACGTGATCTAGTAAACTTGGCCTTAAAATATCCTATTAAAAAATTCATTCATATTTCGAGCATATCAGCGATTCCATTAAATAAGTCTGAAGATATTGCGACCGAAAAAAACACATGGCCGGGGAGCTCACAACCCTCACAATACGGGGTTACAAAATTTCATTCAGAGGTGGAGGTTATGCGGGCTAACGCAGAAGGCCTACCTACTATAATATTAAACCCTGTGACTATCTTAGGGCCAGGTGAAGAAAACCGAAGCAGCACCAGGTTATTCCATTACGTTTGGGAAGAAAAGAAATTTTATACGGCAGGGAATCTGAATTTTTTGGATTTACGCGATTTCGTAGAGGTTATCATCACCTTCATTGAAAACGATATCGTCAACGAAAAATTCATCGTTAACGGTGGACAAATCAGCTACTTTGATTTTTTCAAAATGATTGCTAAATATTTTAATAAGAAAGCACCCACAATTAAAGCTACCCCTTTCATGCTTGAAATTGCACTTTTTATTGAATGGTTTAAATCAAAAATCACTGGCCGACCACCATTAGTTACGCGTGAAACTGCCATGCGAGGAAACAGCAATGTCATTTACGACACATCTAAATTACTAAAGGTGGTCCCTATATCCTTTAGATCCATTGACGATACAGTAAAATGGACTTGTTCTGAATTAAAAAATGACTTCGAAAATTAGCAGAGATTTTGCGGTTCAATTCAATAAAATATTTAACTTGTAAAAACCATTTGAAGAGCGGATGCCCGAGAAGAAAAAGCGCAAGGAAAAGGATGAATTAATTCAAAAATTCGAAGAAATGCTCAAAAATAATGAGCCCCTTTTTCTATCAGAAGAGAATTACGAGAAAATCATCGATTTATACATTGAGGATCTTGATTATAAAAAGGCACTTCACGCAGCTGAACTTGCCGTAGAACAATATCCCTATTCTCTCGATTTAATATTAAGTAAAGTTTCAGCATTAATGCAGTTTGAGTTGTATGATGAAGCCATAGATATTTTACAATCTACACTCAATTTCTACCCTTCTGATGAGGAAATCATATTGTTACTTGGGAATTGCCATAATTTAAATGGTGATTTTGAAAAAGCATTAGAATACTACGAAATATTAGTTGATATAAGTGCCTCACCTGACGAAGTGCAATATCAGATGGGTCTTGCGTATCAAAACATGGATGAACTTGAAAAGGCAATTGAACATTTCAAAAACGCTATTAAACTTAATATTGATCATGAAGACGCACTTTATGAATTAGCTTATTGCCTTGATGTCATTGGAGAGCTAGAAAAAAGCATTTCATTCTATAATAAATTTATTGATTCAGATCCATATTCTACGTCAGCTTGGTTCAATTTGGGGATTGTATACGATAAATTAAATCGTTTCGAAGAAGCCATTCAAGCCTATGAATACGCTGCATTGATTAATCCAGATTTCAGCTCGGCCTATTTCAATATGGGCAAC
>JAHEMU010000300.1 GCA_024643485.1 Cytophagales bacterium | reverse complement strand
GCTATAGGAAATCCATATAACCTAAACTCGACGGTTACTGCGGGTATTGTTAGTGCAAAAGCTCGAAGTATAGGCATTTTATCTGTGCCTAATGAAGAATCAAGAACCAATGAGGGAATTGAATCTTTTATTCAAACTGATGCCGCAGTGAATCCAGGAAACAGTGGCGGTGCACTGGTTAATCTTAATGGAGGTCTGATCGGTATCAATACTGCAATTCAAAGTCCCACAGGTTCATACTCTGGTTACTCATTTGCAATTCCATCGAATATTGTGAGCAAAGTTGTTCAAGATTTAATGGAATATGGTACCGTACAGCGAGGTTGGTTAGGAGTTGTTATTACCAATGTGAATGACGCAATTGCGAAAGAAAACGACCTTGACGTAATACAAGGTGCGTATATTCAAGATATAGCCGAAAATAGTGGCGCTGGAGATGTGGGTATCGAAAAAGGTGATGTAATAGTAAATATTGACGGACATGAAATGCATTCAAATACTGATGTAATAGGTTATGTAGGAACTCACCGCCCAGGAGATGTGATAAAAGTAAAAGTTAATCGATTTGGTAAAGAGAAAACTTTTGATGTAACTTTAAAAAACCGCGAAGGAAATACCAGTTTTGTTACTAAGGAAACAACTCTTCTTTCTAAACTGGGAGCATCATTTGAGGAGGTAGATGCTAAAACGTTAAAACGATTAGGAATACCATACGGAGTAAGAGTAAAATCTCTTGAAACTGGGTTACTTAAAAAGGAAACCAGTATGCGTGAAGGATTCATCATTACGCACATTGGAAACCATGAAGTAACCTCTGTACAAGACATTGAAAATATCCTATCCAAAACATCAGGCGGTGTTCTGATTGAGGGCAGGTACGAAGAGTATAGTAAAAAAGAATACTATGCTTTAGGTTTGAATTAATTAAATATTAAACTAAATGAGAAGATTATTTAGAAAAGGCGAGCGAGTTAAAGACAAAAAAAATGGACGTGTGATGGAAGTGATAAACTACATCAAACACAAAAGTAAAAAAGTAGTAAAGGTAGCTTGGTTCGACCTTGAGAAAAAAGAGGTTCGTGAGGATCAGTGTGAAGAAGATAAATTATTAAAAGCATCGTAATTATATGAATGAAATAACCTCAATGATTCGCAAAAGAAGGTCGATTTTTCCTGCGAACTACAGCGGAGAACGAGTTTCAGATGAAATCATTCAGGAAATGTTAGAAAACGCCAACTGGGCTCCTACGAACAAACGTACGGAGCCTTGGCGTTTTGTGGTTTTTACTGAGGATGGATTAAAAACGTTAGGCGAACAACAAGCTGAAGTATACAAGGCTGGGTCTACCAGGCTAGAACGCTTTAACGAAAACACCTATGAATCACTGAAAAGGAAACCGTTGGCGGCTTCTCACGTGATTGCCATTATAATGAAACGCGATCCGGAAGAAAGGCTCCCTGAAGCTGAAGAAATTGCTGCTGTCGCTTGTGCCGTTCAAAATATGCACCTAACAGCAACGGCTCATGGTATTGGAGCGTATTGGGGAACAGGTGGAATTACTTACCTCGAAGAGGCAAAGGAACTTTTCTCCCTCGAGCCAAACGACCGGTTGATGGGCTTTTTCTTTGTTGGCACACCAAAAGGTGATTGGCCCGAAGGACAAAAAGGATCCGTAGAGGAAAAGGTACAGTGGGTACGTTCCTAATTCCCTTTGTAATGCTTATAAAATAAACTAATGGTTTCAATTCCTTTATAGAAATTGAATAGTCCATAATGCTCATTCGGTGAATGCAACGCATCTGAATCGAGTCCAAATCCCATGAGAACGGAATCGAGTCCTAATTCGTCCTTGAACAAAGCGACGATAGGAATCGATCCTCCTTCCATGGTTGGAATTGGCTTTTTACCCCAAGCTTCTTCAAATGCTTTTCCTGCAGCTCGAATCGCTTGTGAGTCTAAATTCGTAACTACTGGCATTCCACCGTGGTGCTTAGTCACCTTTACTTTTACCGATTTTGGAGCCAATGATTTGAAATGATCAGAAAATAAGGTTGCAATTTTATCAGTATGCTGACCAGGAACCAATCTCATTGAAATTTTAGCATACGCTTTCGAAGGCAATACCGTTTTAGCCCCCTCGCCGGTGTAACCTCCCCAAATTCCATTTACATCCAGCGTAGGTCGAATTCCAGTATGCTCTATAGGGGTGTAACCCGCTTCTCCTTTAAGTGCATCCACTCCTAAATCGGCCATATATTCCTTTTTATCAAATGGGCGCTCCGCCATTTTCTTTCTATCAGCATCACTGTATTCCAGTACTCCATCATAAAATCCAGGAATAGTAATTTTTCCATTTTCATCTTTAAGCTTAGCTACCATTTCACAAAGAGCGTTTACCGGATTATCTACCGCACCCCCGTATACGCCACTATGCAAATCGCGGTTTGGACCCGTAACCTCTACTTCCATATAGGTCAGGCCACGAAGACCTGCGGTGATAGAAGGTGTTTCATTATTGATAATACTGGTGTCACTTATCAATATGATATCCGCTTTTAATTTCTCTTTATTGGCATTGACAAAAATTCCCAAGTTATCAGATCCAACCTCTTCTTCCCCTTCAATCATAAATTTGATGTTACAAGAAAGAGTGTTGGTATTAACCATCGTCTCCAATGCTTTCACATGCATATATACCTGTCCTTTGTCATCACTAGCACCTCTGGCATAAATTTTCCCGTCCTTAATTACAGGCTCAAAAGGTGGAGAATTCCATAAGTTCAACGGATCTGGTGGCTGCACATCGTAATGACCGTATACCAACACTGTAGGTAACGAAGGATCGATTAACTTTTCGCCATAAACAATCGGATGGCCCGCAGTTGGACAAATTTCAACTTTGTCACATCCCGCTTCTGAAAGTCGATTTTTGACATATTCGGCAGCCAATTTAACATCACCAGCAAATTTACTGTCGGCACTAATGGAAGGAATCTTCAACCAATCGATAAGTTCGGTTAAGAACCTGTCCTTATTTTTTTCAATATATTCTTTTTGACTCATGGATTTGTTTGTTACATTTCTCTCTGGTAAATATCACAAAGAATTTCCTTAAAGTGAAGAATAAGATCCCTTTTCACGTACTTCCTATAATAGTTTTTGCACAATTTGCAGGAACCTCCATGTGGTTTGCCGGAAATGCCGTTGCATTAGATTTAATTAATGAGCTTGGTTTACCTTTAGAATCACTGGGGTACCTAACCTCTTCCGTTCAACTGGGATTTATATCTGGTACCCTTGTTTATGCTTATTTTGGAATAGCCGATCGATTTTCACCATCAAACGTATTTCTACTAAGTGCTCTTTTGGGAGCCGTTGGGAATCTTGTAATTCTATACTCCTCGGGTTTACTATGGATAATGCTTCTTTCAAGACTATTAACAGGCTTTTTTTTGGCCGGTATCTACCCAGTTGGGATGAAAATTGCGGCAGATTGGCATGAAAAAGGACTCGGCTTGGCCCTTGGTTTTTTAGTAGGAGCATTGGTTTTGGGAACCGCTTTTCCCCACTTTATTGCATCGTTTACAAATGGTATAAATTACGCAACTGTTTTTAAATTTACTAGTGGAATAGCTGTTGTAGGTGGTGGATTGTTATTTCTCTTTGTTGGGGATGGCCCACATCGAGTACTAGCCAAAAACCTCCTTTACATACCTTTTAAAGCGCTTTATCATATCCGTCAATTACGTTCCTCGGCTGCGGGATACTTCGGTCATATGTGGGAATTATACGCCTTCTGGGCCTTCATTCCTATATTTATTCAAGCATACCTTTCTTATCATGAATTAACACAAAATGTATCTTTATTATCCTTTATCGTCATTTCCAGTGGCACCATTGGCTGTGTTGCTGGAGGGTTTTTATCCTTAAAAATAGGAAGTAAAAAAGTAGC
>JAHEMU010000299.1 GCA_024643485.1 Cytophagales bacterium | reverse complement strand
CTACTTGTTGAATCTCAGAAGTACCTAAGGTCAAATCGTAGGTAACTAATCCACTGCCATATGAAGCGATGAACAGACTATTATCAACAGAAGTCGCTGAAGTAAAATCCTTCAACCCATTCCATTCCAACACAGTGGTTGCCGAATAATTACTCCATTTCCCCTTTTCATTTATAGAAATTTGTGGCGATTGTAGTAACCCAAAATTTGAATTTACGCCTCCTTTTACAGCGATTAGTTTATCCTCAGAATTTTGAATTTGCCACGCGGAATTAAACAATGGACCTCCTGGAAGTATTGATTCAACTGAGGTTGCCTCTGATTTATAAACTCCATCAAAATTGGTACCCCAGAAGTTAATGTTTGAACTACTTAATGCGCAGGTAATATCATTTACTTCAGGTACTAACATTTCACTAATTGAATTACCGTCCCAAATCCAATTATTATCAGTTCCAATCACTACTATACCCGATTCGATGATTGAAATATTTGATAGCGATTCAAACGGAGAGAAAACGGTATTCCAATTGCCTAATTCATAGAATAATAGTCCCGATACAGGTGATAATAAATATAAATCACCATTAAAAAACACCATTTTTTTCGGATCAAGAATATTTACATTTCTTTCCCAATTATTAAAATCTAACAGATTGATTGAACCGTCGTTTAACCCCTTCAATATTCCACTGGAGGTAGAAATAAAGAGCTCATTATTAAATTTAGCAGCAGATTTCGCGGTTAATACTTCACCATTTGGACCTAATTGCCAATAGGTACCTTTGACATTCTTACTTATCGTATTGAAAATCACCAATCCAAAATTGGTACTCACCAATACTTCATCCCCGAAGGTGGCTATTTCATTAATTTGCTTATTTGAAAATTGTGATTCAAAAATGGCATTAAGTTGAATAATTCCTGAATCTGTAATTAAATCAATCACACCATCGACGTATCCAACCGCAACGTCCGACCCGAAAATGCCAATTGAATTGATGGTTACGTTTCGTAAACCATTTAAACTATTAAGCAATTCAATTTCTTTATCTGAAATTGAATAAGTAAAAATTCCGGCATCAGTTAGGGCATATATTTTATTGTCTTTTTCTAGTAAATCTCTAATATGATTGTTTGCGCCATGGTATTTCCAGTTACCTAGCGGTAAAAAAGTCTGCCCTGAAGATTGAAGGCAAACGGTGAAAAGAAATGACAACAAACCGATTCTGATGTATTTCATAGAATTTATACTCTTAAATTATTCAAAATCCGCAGGAATACCCGTAAATTTCTAACGTAAATTAAATGTGTACGTACATTTAGCTAAATAACAATAGATTTATGGATGTTTCAAATTATAGCAAGAAAGTAATTGAAAAATTAACCTCCGATTGGTCGTCAAAAAAAATGATTAGTGGGGAGGAAATATTGACATTTTCAAACATCAAGCAGCTGAACTTGATGATTATACAAAACATACTAATTAATTGGAAAATACAATTGCGGAATTTAAAAAGTCCGTACTTTAATTTTAAAAATAATGAAGTTCAGCAGGCCTACGTTGCCTTTGGAAATATACTAAGTCGGCATATTTCAATTAGTAAAAATGATTTTGTCGACTTAGCAGAAAGAAGCTGCGAACAAACACTTTTACTGATCAATTCTCCTTATGAATATTTCAATGAATTAATTCTGCGTGAAGAGTTGAAAGGTCTTACTTTATCTGATTTCCAAGAGGCGTGCAAATACATTAAAATTAACCACCAAGTTGTAGAGGAGCTTATCATAGAGTTAAATAAAAAGGACTTATCTGATGTTTATGGAAAAAACGCTGTGCTCGATCAGGTGTTTGAGAACATGAAAACCCTTCCAGAATCTACTGAAAAATACATTTCTCAATTTAATGAGATTATACCAAGAGAAGAATCAAAGAAACCGGAACATCCTGAGGTTTTTGCGCAGACAGTAGAAGAGGAAGTGTCTATTTCAAAAACCACGATTCTTACCTCCACTGAAGAAAAGGTTACTCTAAATGACAGATTTCAGCAGCCACAAAAGGAATCATTGGCCGATATTCATCAGAAAAAGAAAATCGTCAATCTAAAAACCTCTTTATCTCTAAATCAGAAATTTATGTTCATACAACATTTATTTGAGGGAAAATCGAGTGAATTTGAACAAGTTTTAGACCAAATAGACCAATTTTCGACTTTAAGTGAAGCGAAATCATATTTATCTAATCAATTTCAATGGGATATTGAATCTGAAGAGGCTCAAGAATTTTTTGAATTGATTGATAAAAAATTCACTCAAAAATAATTTTAACGATCGAGAACCTGGTTACGGTGTGCGTCCATTTTTAGGAAGGCAAATAGCAGAATAGTGAAGGCAAGTAAACTTGAGCCTCCATAACTAAAAAATGGTAAGGGAATACCAATTACAGGAAGCAACCCCATGGTCATCCCGATATTTACGGTAAAGTGAACGAATAAAATACAAACGACGCCATATCCGTATGCCCTGGCAAACTTCCATTTTTGTCGTTCAGCCAAAAAGATAATACGGTTAAGCAACAACAAGAATAGTCCTACTACGAAAAATGTACCAATAAACCCATGTTCCTCACCTATCGTGCAAAATATAAAGTCTGTTGATTGTTCAGGGACAAAGTCATATTTTGTTTGAGTACCATTCAAATATCCTTTCCCAAAGAAGCCTCCACTACCAATGGCAATCTTTGATTGAGTAATATTCCATCCTTTTCCTAAAGGATCAGAGTTTGGATTGAAAACGAGTTGAATTCGATCCTTTTGATGCGGTTTCAATACATCATTCATTAAATAATCGATACTGAAAATAAATCCTGACAGAAAAACTGCAATTGCAACAGCAAACATAATTGCTTTAAATGATTTTCGTAAAAACACTATGGAAATTACTAATACTGCTCCAATACCAATAAGTAGCGTTTGTGTTGAAAACAAGATTGAAAGTGAAAACATCACTACGGCTACCACACCCAAAATTAAGGGCAATGGAGTCATTCCCTCTCTGTAAAGCACAAATATTAGCCCTAGAAAAACCAATGCTGTACCGGCGTCTTTTTGCAAAATAATAAGTGCTACTGGCAGCAAAATCACTGAAAGCGCTTTAACCCAGTCAATTAAATTTGTCGATTTAAAAGAAGGAGATGAAAGAATCTTAGCTAGGGCGATTACAGTAAATATCTTGGTCATTTCAGATGGTTGTAATCGCAATCCCGCACCCAGATCGATCCAAGATTTAGCTCCATTTATATCTCGCGCAAGGAAGAGAACAGCGAACAGCGCTAAGATTCCAATTATATAAAATATCCAACCGAAAGTATCAAAAAAGCGAAAATCCATGATCATCAAAACCACGATGATAATGATACATAATGCAATAAAAATAAGCTGCTTCCCGCTATTATTGGAAAATGAAAAAATGCTCACACTATCAGATGCATCATAAGTAGCAGCATAAATATTAAGCCAACCAAAAATGACCAGAATTGCATATAACAATACTGAAACCCAATCGATGTTTTTTACTATGTTATCTGACCTTCTCAATAGATAAAGTTGCCATCTAAGGCGTATTTTTCAATATTTTTCCTTTCAATTTCACCTTTAAGGTACTTTTCAATGACTAATCCGGCAATAGATGCTGCGGCTCTTGCTCCTTGACCAGCGTCTTCCACATAAACTGAAACCGCAATTTTAGGATTATTCATTGGTGCAAAAGCAATGAATACAGAATGATCAGGTAACGGGTCATTTTGAACTGTACCTGTTTTTCCACACACCTCTATCCCAGGTATATTCGCCCTCATCCCAGTACCATTTGTTATTACTTTCCTCATCGCTATTACTGCATAATTAAAATAAGATGAGTCGATAGAGGTGTAATGTTTTTCTCTATATTTTTCT
>JAHEMU010000298.1 GCA_024643485.1 Cytophagales bacterium | reverse complement strand
TTCGTTATTTCGCGCCCTGCACATGTAAATGTTTCTGATACCATCATCATGCCATCAGCTCAAGCTAGTTCTACTCAAGTTATTCGCAAGGTATAATCAGCAATTTGTTGTAAGAGGGTATTGTCTAATTCATGAACTCCTTGAAAAGTCCATTTTTTTGGATTGATATTTAATTTCGAAGAAAGAGAATCCATTTCAATAAATCGATTGTCGTTTAGATAAGGATCTTTTTCACCATATACAAAATGAACCTGCTTATCATTAAAATAATTTTGGCCTTTCTCCAGCTCAAGGTCAGGTGGCAATAATCCTGCCCATAAAACCAAATGGGATAGGGGTATATTGGAAGAAACTGCCCAACGACAAACCGTTGCAGCTCCTTGAGAAAACCCCAAAGCACAAACCGGGGGCATTAACTCGTATTCGTCTTTAATTTTGTGATAAGCAGTGGATAAAAAGGAAAGATAGTTTGAAATATCGGTGAGTCTATCTTCTTTAGTCATCCAACTCGCACCAACTCTGCCGCTCGATTCCTTAAGATAATATCTGCTTAACCCTTCTGGTGCAATGACACGGATACCTAGCGTTGATAAAATCTCGAATTTTTTTAAAAAGTAAAAGGCTAACTGTCCGTATCCATGGAATACAAACCAGATAGCCTTTGTATTTTTAGGGGTTACTCCGTTATCGAAAACACGTCCGGTGAACGGAAAACTGACCCTTAATTCTTTCATTAATAATTGGGTGGCGAAACGGAATTACCGTTTAAATCCGAGTGCGCTACCTCCACAAAATGCTTTTGAACCATCAAAAGTATAAGTGATGTAGTAAATACCTGTAGTATTACAAGGGTACACAAAAGCAGCTAATTGCTGTCCATTATGTACATTTGAACCAACAATATTACGTTTTGAGTCATATAAACTCACTACGATACCATCGTTAGCACCACCTGAGCCACATACATTGATCATGTATTGCGTTCCCTTAGTGAATACATAAGAATATTCCACTTTTGTTTTTGATCCTCCCTGACCATCAACGTTATAGCTCTTTAAAAAATTGAACCCTTGAGAAAGCTTGGGAATACAAGCATTTGTAAATTCTTCTGGGTTACACTGTCCGTAGGCATCTCCTCCTAATAAGAAAACTGCCATAATTAAGGAATACATAAATTTTTTCATAATGCCACTCAATTTTTATCCTATAATTTTTGACCTAACACTTTTAATAATGTTACTAATATTTGTCATTGTCTCGGGTGAAATGTTAATAGTACTGGTACTGTTATCATTAATCATCATAATACCATCCACTACTTCATAAGTTGTTTCACCTTTTTCAACTGTAATTTCCACTTTGGCAAATTCTTCCCATAAAGGAATCAAATCTTCCCGAAGTTGTTTCATTGTAGGGTCTTCAGCATACAATTCCATTAATAACTGCAAGCTTTCAGTTACCACTTGTTGCTCACCAATAGCGTCTCTTAAAGGAGCGTTTTCTGGAGATTTTTCTGCAACCTGACAGGTTATGTGAAGCGCCTCAATCCAACCGCCCATAAGTAAAAGCACACTCAAATTAGAGCGACCCTGATTCTGCAAATAGCTATTGATATTATTGAAATTTTGAGTTGTTATCAGTAAAAGTGAATCCAAATTTTTACTGTTAGTTGCCAACCTTCCAATGGTTTCAATATCAAAAAACTGTCCGATACTTAAGTCATCTGCTAGTTCTTTGATGGATGCCATATACTCAATGCCATCCTGATTTTGCTCGAATATATTGGTATATCCCAAATCCGTGCCAAAAATTCCTAGGTTCATTGCCTTTTGGAAATTGGTGTTGTAATTGGAAATATTTTCCGGACTATTAAGCAGAGTAGCATTGTAATTCGTACCAGATTCTTTAAGCATCATGCTTATTTCTATCGGACTAGGAATTTGCTGTAGAACCGCGTTAATCGTTTCAGTATCTACTGATGTTTCTGTAGTTGCTGATTCTTCCAATGATCGAAGAAATTCTTCCTCACTGGGTTTTTTTTCACCACCACACGATGAAATGATAATCATCAAGGTTAATATGCCTGTAAACCTCATAGCTTATGGTTTTTACTTTTTTTTCTTACAAACTTAAACAATATTACTTCTTGGTCCCAAATTTAATGTTCCCAAACCAATTTATCGCCTTCGCTAATAATTCAAAATATAGCGTAAGGTAGAGAAAAACTGTCATTAGCCAAATCACAATTGCATTGAAAAGGTACGTATCCATAGATATTCCTAAAAATTGTTTCTTTGGTGCAAAGAAGTGTGTTCTGTAATCCAGCATATGGTCTGGTTCTGGATCATGGAACACAGGGTTTATTTGCTGTAACAGCCTTCCATTATATTCTAATATACGGTCTTTTACAGATATGTTAGTTACCAAATCTGCCAAGCTTTCATTATAATATTTGTTTTTATACTCACCTAAATTATAATTACTACTGCTATCAGATTCAAAGTAAATAACCATTTGCTCTTTTTTGCGAACAGTTTCATTATACACATTTTGATAAAATGCTTTATATTCATCGAGGTAGCTACCAATCGTTTCACTCACTTTTGGATAACCCTCCACTGTAAAATCCCCTTGTAAATTTACAGTTTCAAGACCTTTTTTGAAATAGTCCTTATTGATGTAATGGCTTAATATATCTAAATCTTTTTTGATAGTAGTTTGAATTTCTTCACTGCTATCTTTCAAATTGCTTGCTATGTAACGATGTTTTTTCTTTAACTCTTCCACTAAGTAGGCCGCCTTAAAGTCAGCCATCATTTCCATTTTTTCTAAATTGTAGTACGGTGCTTGATAACTATTTGCTTGAAATTGTTCCACTGCAATCGCCTCATAAGCCCATCGTGATGCCATTAAGTCAGCAACCAACGGTACTTCTCCTTTAGTACTCAATATTTCGTTCAGTTTGTCGAAACTGAATAATAACCCGCTCAAAATCATTTGAGGGATCAATAATAGCGGGATTAAAACATAAACGGTCACTGCGCTATTAAAGGCGGAACTAATATTTAAACCCAATACATTGGCCATACAGGAAGCGGTAAACAAGATAAACCAATGGGTAAATATCATTTCTGGCATCCCTAGAATAAGGTTTCCAATTACAACAAAGGTGAAGGTTTGAATGGCCGACATGGTGAATAAAATCAACAATTTCGACATCAAATAACTGTTCCAACTTAAATTGAGGAACGATTCCCTTTTTAAAATTTTTCTGTCACGAATAATTTCTTCTGCACTAATTGTCATTCCCATAAATAACGCCACGACAATGGCCATTAAAATAAATGCGGGAATGTTGTCATTAAACCGATAAACATAATCTGATCCACCGCTATTTTTATATCGAATAACGAATGCCAAAATGATAGCAAGTAACGGGGCTTCCAGAAGATTGATTAGTAGATATTGTTTATTGCTTAGTTTTGAAAGCACATCTCGTACCGTAAATATTCCAGTCTGTTTGATTTTAGTTGGGATATTTAAGCTTTGAGGGGGTGCTTCAGTTACCTCTTCAATTTTTTCAATCTTGAAATTCTGCTTGAATTGATCGTGCCACTGAAGTGGATTTATTTTTCTTTTATTGGTAAGCTGACCGTATTCATCCACGACCTGTGCTTCAATAATATTAAATATTTGCTCTGGATTGACATTACCACATGTTTCGCACTGTCCTCTATTCTTGTCTACCTGATTGGTAATGGTTTTAAAATAGGTAACTGCTTCAACAGGGTTTCCGTAAAAGACTGGATATCCACCGGTGTCCATCATATACATTTTATCGAACATCTTATAGATGTCTGAAGATGGTTGGTGAATTACAACAAATATGAGTTTTCCTTTTAGGGAAAGTTCTTTTAATAGGTCAATTACATTTTCTGAATCTCTACTACTTAATCCTGAGGTAGGTTCATCTACAAATAGCACTCCGGGTTCACGGATAAGTTCCAG